>CANFLQ010000097.1 GCA_947447995.1 Bacteroidota bacterium
AACGCTTACAACTATAACCTGATTCCCATTTTATATCGGCTATGTATTTTATACATTCTTCCTCTGTTTTAAAATATTGGTTGAATTTTATTGAATTCATACCGACAAATTTACCCCGATTTTCCACAACATAAAAGTAGAAAAAATTGAGATAACTAAACGCCTATACCTATTCATTTATTTTAATGTGTTAAATTATTGTTTAATTAACCACAGTATTCTATCATAGGAAACTGCATAATGAATGATTACAACTACAGCAAAAACGATACTGTATTTAATATATCCGATGTTGTATAAAGCCCATGTTCCAAGCGAAAAAAAAGCAAATTCAATGAACAAGCGAATGTATCCGTTTGTTACAACGGGCGAAGCGCCTGAGCGACTAGGGTCATTTGGTACTGTAAATATGCCCCAAACTGCAGCCATAATAATTGGCAACCCTAAAGCTAAAACAAAACGTAACCATGCATCACTTTGCCGCCAACCCCAAACGCCTATTGTTATTAAGGTTAATAATTCAAGTAAAAATCGAATAACCAAGTTGATTGGATGTGCCCCCATATTTATTTTTAATAAATAAAATTATAAGTTTGTGAAATTAAAATAAATATTTAAAATGTAGTTAGCCAAAAATAAAAAATAGGCTGCTTTTGTATCGTTTTTTTTATTTGCTGACAACAAAATAATAAACGGGCTATAAAATAGAGTCAATAAAAAAGGATAAAAAATAAAAATCAAATTAATACATAGTTTGATCTTCATCAATAACTTTGGTATCCATGGAATCTCGGAGTCCATTTCCCAACAATACAAATGCAAGTACCATTATCATAATTGCAATTCCAGGTACAAAGGCTAAATAAGGGGCATCGCCAATAATATAGCCTCTGTGAGCATTTATCATTGCGCCCCAAGATGCAGTTGGGGGTTGGGCTCCAATACCAAGAAAACTTAAACCGGCTTCCATTAAAATAGCAGCGGCAAAATTTGCTGCGGAAATTACAATTACAGGTCCCATCACGTTTGGCAACACATGTCGGAAAATTATTCTAGTATTGGAAAATCCTAAAGCTCTTCCAGCTTCTACAAATTCTTTTTCACGTATACTCATGATTTGACCGCGAATAACACGTGCAACTTCTACCCACATAGTTAATCCAACAGCAATAAAAACTTGCCAAAAACCTTTACCCAATGCTAATGTGATGGCAATAACAAGTAGTAACGTTGGTACAGACCAAACTACATTAATTAACCACAAAATTGCTGTATCTACATAACCACGGTAGTACCCGGCTAGTGCCCCCATTAAAGTTCCTATCAAAATTGAAATAAATACAGCAACAAAACCTACAGATAAAGAAACTCTTGTACCAATCATTAAACGACTTAAAAGGTCACGTCCAGCAGTATCAGTACCTAAAATAAATTTTTTTGTAATAATATTATGTTCTACAATCTGGGCTTGTAAGTCCTGTATTTTTTTCATAATCTTGGTATTAGTTTCCAAATCATAAAATTCAATAGTTCCTTCTTTAAGATCGTTTTTTATGTGAGTGTCGTAATTGATAGCGTACAAAACGTCGGCAAGGTTAAATCGTTCTTCACTGTTTATCTTTTTGTCAGTTCCTGTATATTCCACACACACAATATCCGAACCTTCAAATCGGTAAGATGTAAATGGAATAGAACGGTAATCACTTACTTCGCCATACAACATTTTATTGATAAAACTTACACGATGCGATGATTCATTTTTCATTGTTTGAAGCATCTGAATCTCAAATCCAGGATGTTTTTTGGATAATTCTAGAAGTTGCTCATTGGCATTAGGAGTACAATCAGGGGTTATAGAAAATCCTAAAAGTGCTGTAAGTATACTTATCCCTATTACTATTAAGCCAAACATGGCTAACTTGTTTTTTTTTAAGCGAATCCAAGTATTGTAAGTTATGGAATGCGAATCGTATTTGTCGTCTCTTTTATTCATTTATCTTTTGTTTTCTGCCTTTCCATTCGTAACTACCAATATTACCAAGTATTCCGGTTATAGATATATATACAATGTATAAAATTTGTTCAGGTAAAAAATAAATTAAAAAAAACTTTTTATTAAAAAAGCCTGTTGCTAAAAATAATAACAAAAAGTCAATAAAACATTTAATTCCGAAAAGAATAAAACAAAAATTGTAAAATTTAATATGGAATACCTCAATTTTATAAAAAAACAGACACATAATACCAAGTATTAAAAGTGAAATGTTAGCAAAATAAACAATGCCTGAAACCAATTTTGTTTCGGTATTTAATAATTTAGTATTTTTTGATGCCCAACGCTTTCGTTGATTTATAAATTCATTTAATTTGTATTGTGGATTTGTATAAACAATGGCATTTTGATGTTTAAGAAATAGTACTCCTGTTGGATATTTTTTTTTAATCTTATACATTAGTAATACATCATCGCCAGATGGCTGATTGTCAATGCCCTTGAATCCGTTCACTTCATTAAAAATACTTTTTTGGTAAGCCAGATTGGCGCCATTACACATGATGGCTTTATTAAAATATAAAGAAGCTCCACCACTAAAAATTAAAGCCATAAATTCCAAACTTTGCATTTTTTCAAAAATTCTTTTTTCATTTTTTAAACATACAGGTGCTACAATCATCTTTGCATCAGTTTGTTGGTAATAACTAACAATGGTTTGTATCCAATTTTCTTGTACTATACAATCAGCATCGGTGGTAATAATTAATTCGCCTTTTGCAGATTGAATGGCAGTGTAAATTGCATTTTTTTTACCTGAAAGATTCGATTTTTTATCGAGTGTAATTAAAGTAATATTTTTATATTTATTACAGAATTGTTGTATCTTTTTATTAGTACCGTCTTCGGAATTATCATCCACAATAATTATTTCAAAATTTTGAGATGGGTAAGATTGATTAAGGACAGTAGTAATACAGTTTTCTATATTTTCTTCTTCGTTCCTTGCTGCAATTACAATAGATACAAAGGTATAGTGGGGACCAATGTTTAGGATAGGAGGCTTTGATTTTAACCATGCATAACAATAGGATGCAATTAAAGTAAAATAGCTAAATACTATCAAAAATGAAAAAACAATAACTATTAATATTAGTTGATTCTGCATTTTTTAAGAGCCTGTTTAAATTTTAATCAAAATTATTTATATGTTGTCCCTCTGGGACTTTAAACATGTTTACTAATTAAATTTCTACTAAGATTTCGTTCCTTTGGGACTTTTTTAAGCTCCGTTAGGAGCAAAATAATAATAGAAATAGTAATAAAAATAGTTACAAAAGCTCTTTAGGGGTAATATAAATTTATATAAATAAAATTTAAACAGGCTCTAAGTTTTAAAAAATTTAAGATTCCATATAAATGCACCACCTACTATTGCAGGAATACCAAGGTTAATTATCCATAAAATAAGCGAAGCTGAAATAATTGACAAACTATCACCACATTCTAAACTAAAAAAAAAGACGGACGACGCACCTCGGACTGTAATTTCGGTAAGTGCAAATGTTGGTATGGCTGACGTAACTAAAAAAGTAATAGCAATTAATAGGAAGGCATTAATTATTCCTAAATCAACTCCAAAAGTTAATAACATTAAATAATATTGAAATGAAAAAACAAAGTATCGCAATAGCGAAAGGATAAAAGCATAGGATAGTTCTTGAGTGCTATAAGTTTTTATAATCTCCTTTATTTTTTTTGAAATTGAATTATCATTGAAATAGATAATTATTAAGGAAATTAAAATGAAAGCAAAAATAACCAATAAGTAAAATAAATTATGAGTTGATATGGAGTTGAAAATAATAGCCTCATTTTTATGTTTTTGATAATAAATTACGCAAGCAATAAATCCCATTATAATTGTTACCATAAGCTGAAATAAACTGCCAATAAGACTAATTAAGGTTGCTTTTATTTTATCAGTATTATTAAGATAAAAAATCCTTCCTGCAAATTCGCCTACTCTGTTAGGTGTAAATATACTTATAGTAACTCCCGATAGTATCGATTTTATTGCTGTTGAAAATGAAATATATTCTAATTTACTGATTAGGAATTTCCATTTCTTTGCTTCTATTCCCCAATTAAAGAATACTAAAACCAATGCAGTATAAAAATATTCGCAGTTAATTTTAGGTAATATTTCTTTTATGTTGAGTGATATATTTACATCCCATAACTTTTCAAGGATATAATAAATACAAAGTATTAAAATGCCTCCCTTTATCAAAAGACTTATAACTTTGTGAATATATTTATTGGAAGGCAAATTCATTTACTAATACTAAAATTAAAGAATATGCAAAGCTACAAAACTCCATTGAATACCTTTTGAATGGCAACAGATAGAATTATTTTAGGGATTGACCCAGGTACCAATATTATGGGTTACGGACTCATACACATCAAGGGTAATAAAATGGAATTGATAGTGATGGGAGTTATTAGGTTGGAAAAGGTGGGAGATCACGCTTTAAAACTTCAAAAAATATTTAATAGGGTAGTGGCTTTAATTGACGAATATAAGCCCGATGAACTAGCAATTGAAGCTCCATTTTTTGGTAAGAATGTACAATCTATGCTTAAGTTGGGCAGAGCTCAGGGGGTTGCTATTGCTGGCGCACTTTCACGTAATTTACCTATACATGAGTACTCACCTAAAAAAATAAAACAATCCATTACTGGCAATGGAAATGCTTCTAAAGAGCAAGTGTCGGAAATGCTAAAATCGCTTTTAAATTTTAAAGAAACGCCAGAGTTTTTAGATGCTACTGATGGTTTGGCCGCTGCGGTTTGCCATTATTTTCAGCGTAAGCCTGGTTCAACTTCAAAATCTTATACAGGCTGGAAAGCTTTTTTGGCAGATAATCCGGGAAAGAAAATAAACTAGTTTGCTTTATTAGTCAATCTTGAACTATCTATTTTTTTAAAATGAGTCAAAAAGCAATATTGCTATTGTTTAGAGAAGGGGGAATATACAAAAAATAAAATGATTTTATAAATAAGCATAAAGAATATAGGAATGGTTAAAAATTAGGGCAAGCGCTGGCGTTCCGTTTTTTTGCTTTGGTTTTATTTCTCTTTGGTAGGCGTTTTGTTTTCTTTTTAGTGCTCTCTTTTTCTTTGGGTTCAATCTTTTCTTCTGGTTGTTCTTTTATTACTTTTTCCTGAGGTTGAATGTTAGGTACTTCCAGTTTTTTAATTTCTGCTTTAGGTTCGTTTTTAGGCGAGTTGTAAACAACAGTATCGTTTTTTTTAGCCTTTTTCATTGATCGTAACGACTTGTAATAATCGGCTTTGTTTGTTGGTTTATTTTTATCATTAAAGTCGGGACAAGCAGTTGCAGAAGGTTTTGAAGGTGCTGCATTGTTTCTGTTTTGAGAAAAACAAATAACAGGTAACAACAATAAAATTAGAAGAATAGCTTTCATAGTTAAAGATTTTTTTTAATTATAAAATTACTGTTGTTACCTGCGTGGATATGTTTAAAATTTATAAGATATGCCAAATTTACCACCTCCAAAAGCACTACCACCACCCAGTTCTAAATTAAGGGCTACGTGTTCGTTAAAATAATATCGCCCGCCAATTTGTGCGCCCAATCCTAGTCCTGTAAGACGTGAGCCATTATAACCGTCTGGGTAAGAAACGGCATAAAAGCCAAGGTTTAAACCTGCATACAAATCGTACTTTGTAGGAATTGCTAAAATAGTATTAAAGTGATAATTGCCATTTGCTGAAATACCAAAAACAGTAAAGCGATAATTATAAGCATAGTTATACTTTTTGTTACCCCACCTGTTGCTGTTATAGCTGCGTACAGAAATTTCTCCACCTACCGAAATGTCCTTGTGTACACCGTAATCAAAACCAATATATACTGGTATTCCCCAGCTAGATAGTCCTACACCTGCATTTAATTGTGCGTCGCCTTTGTTAAGCATGTATTGTGCTTGCATTGTAATGGATGCCAAAGAGAGAGAGAAAAGAAGTAATTTTTTTTTCATAATAGATTTTAATTAATTAAGGTTTAATGATTATTAAATTGTTTTTTGTTTGTAATCTTCTATATGCAAGTATTTGTTACAAAAAGGATATTCGTAGGTTTGTTCGTTGGAGCAAACAATAATCATCCTTTGTTTGGAATATTGAGCCACTAAATTCTGGTACCAGTCAATTGATTTTTTATCCAAATTAGACGTAGGCTCATCAAGCAATAGAAGAGGGGTATTGCTTAAAATTGCCAACACTAATCGCACACGTTGCTTCATCCCCGACGAATAATATTTTAACTGCTTATCTTTTGCTTTTTCAAGCTGAGTAAGTTCAATGATTTCCTTGGTAGTTAATCCATCAAAAAACGGTTTGAATTGAGCTTGAAATTCTATGGATTCTATCAATGTAAATTCATCAAATAATTCCAGATAAGGTGAAGCAAAACTGATGTGCTTAAAAATCTCATCCTCTCGAATAATAAAGTCTGGATTCTGGATTCTGGATTCTTGATTCTCAGCAAAGTATTCAATTGTCCCTTCCGAAGCAATAAGGCTACCTGCAATTACCTGTAATAGTGTTGATTTTCCTGAACCGTTGGAGCCTAAAATAACATAATTGTTATCGCTTGTAAATTCGTAATTTACGTTACGGAATATCCATTCGTAATTATAGCGTTTACCGATATTATGTAGTTTAAAGTTCATTTACGAAATACCCCTCATAATACCATCTTTCGATTCGCGGATAAAATCAAGAATTTGTTCTTTTTCTTTAGATGCTGGAGCTTCTTGTTCAATAACAGCAAGGGCATTGGTAACATTATGTCCCTTTACATAAAGAGTACGGTAAATGTCTTCAATCTCCAGCACAGTTTCGTTGGAAAACCCCCTTCGGCGCAAGCCAACGGAATTGATACCTACATATTGAAGCGGTTCGCGGGCAGCTTTTGTAAATGGAGGAACATTTTTACGTACTAATGAACCACCGGTAATAAAGGCATGTGCACCTATTTTCACAAATTGCTGAACGGCTACAAGTCCTTCAAGGATAGTATAATCTTCAATGGTAACATGTCCGGCAAGGTTAACGCTATTGGCAACAATGATGTTGTTACCTAATATACAATCGTGAGCAACATGTACATAGGCCATTAACAGGCAGTTGCTCCCAATTGCTGTTTTCATTTTGTCGGTAGTACCGCGATTGATGGTAACACATTCGCGAATGGTGGTATTATCACCAATTTCAGCAGTAGTATCTTCACCTTTAAATTTTAAATCTTGCGGAATGGCAGAGATAACAGCACCCGGAAATATGCGGCAGTTTTTACCGATGCGGGCACCCGAAAATATGGTAACATTAGGTCCTATCCATGTGCCATCGCCAATTTCAACATTATCGTAAATGGTTGAAAACGGTTCAATGGTAACATTGTTACCTATTTTAGCATTAGGATGTATGTAGGAGAGCTGGCTCATCTTTTTTTACTTTTACAATTTGTGCCATCATTTCGGCTTCCATTACAGGTTTATTATTCACATAAGCAATGCCTTTCATGTGGCAAATTCCTCTACGGATGGGAGTAAGTAATTTTAGGTCAAATACTACAGTATCGCCCGGAATAACTTTTTGTTTGAATTTTACTCCATCCAGTTTCATAAAATAAGTCAGGTAGTTTTCTGGATCAGGAACGGTTTTTAAAGCCAGTATGCCACCTGTTTGTGCCATCGCTTCTACCAATAAAACTCCTGGCATTACAGGGTTGTCGGGGAAATGTCCCTTGAAAAATTCCTCGTTCATAGTCACGTTTTTAACACCAATAACCGATTCGGGAGTAAGTTCAATTATTTTATCAACCAATAAAAAGGGTTGGCGGTGAGGCAATAGTTTTTGAATGTCCAATATGTTAAGAACAGGTTCCTTACTTAAGTCAAAGGTGGGACCTTCTACTTTCTTGGTTTTCTGACTTTTTATTAATTCTTTGATTTTTTTTGCAAAAGCTACGTTTCCGGCATGACCGGGACGAGCAGTTAGAATGTGCATTTTTAAGGGCATTCCAACCAATGCTAAATCTCCAACAATATCAAGCAATTTGTGACGTGCCGGCTCATTGAAAAAATGCAAGGAAGTGTTGTTTAAAACGCCTTTCCCCTTTATTTCTACATTTTCCTTGTGGAATACTTTTTTAAGATGATCCAGTTGTTCTTTAGATACTTCTTTATCCACCAATACAATAGCATTGTTCAGGTCACCGCCTTTGATAAGGTTGTTTGCTAACAAGGCTTCCAATTCATGCAAAAACACAAATGTTCTGCACATAGCAATCTCTTTTTTGAATTCTTGAATATTGTAAATGTGAGCGTGTTGTGTACCTAATACATCTGAATTGTAATCAACCATTACGGTAACTCTAAATGTTTCCTGTGGCACAGCCAGCATTTCTACATTTTTGATTGGATCTTCGTAGGATAATATCTCTTTTAATTCGAAATAGATACGTTCAGCATTTTGTTCTACTGCACCCGCCTGTTCCAATACTTTAATAAATGGCATAGAACTGCCATCCATAATAGGCATTTCAGGGCCATCCAATTGAATTAAGGCATTGTCAATTTCCATACCTACTAAAGCAGCAAGAACGTGTTCGGTAGTATGAACACGTGCACCATTTTGTTCTAGCGTTGTTCCGCGTGAGGTATCTACTACATTGTCAACATCGGCATCAATGATGGGGTTGTCAGCAAGATCGACACGTTGAAATTTATAACCATGATTTTCGGGAGCAGGTACAAATGTAAGGTTTACTTGTTTTCCTGTATGAAGTCCAACACCTGAAATGGATACCGATTCTTTTATTGTTCTTTGTTTTACACTCATTATCTATTTCTAAAAAAATTATGAAAATTAATGTGCCAAATTTATACAAATTATAGACGTATGCGGGCATTTATATTTCCCGACTTTTGAACTATTTCAACCAATTTTTGAACTTTAAACTTTTGAACTTACTTAGGGTAACACAAATAATATTTTTTGACGGTTTTGGCTAGCACATCAATATTAAGCTGGTCAGATGCTTTGGCAATATCGGCTACTGTACCGTCTTTGAATAAAATATTGATGCTTATTTTATCAGCACGGTAAGCATCATTAATTACGTTTCCGGAAAAAACAAAGTATTCAACTTCCTGGTCGTTCAGTTTAAATTCTTTTTTTATATTTTCTTTTAATTCATTGATTTTTAGTTCTTTAAATGGTATGTTTTGCATTTCCACTTTAAGAAGTTTTCTGTTTATCAATCGGTCACATAAAGAGGAAAGTACTTTGTCTTTGTGTGATGACCAAACCTTTACTGAGGTCATTATGTCGTTATCATCCAGTGAAGCAAAAGCATCCAGTAATTCAGGTTTGTTATTAAAATCCTTGGCGCTATATTGATGATATAAAAATGTTTTTAGAGCAGGAGTACAAAATAATTCTACTTTTTTTTCTGCCAGTTCCTTTGCTCGTTTTAAAATGTTGACTAATAAGTTTTCGGCGCTTAAAACTGTTTTATGTAAATACACCTGCCAATACATTAAGCGGCGGGCAATGATAAATTTCTCGATGGAATAAATTCCTTTAGCATCAATAGCAAGTCGGTCGTTTACCACGTTTAACATTTTGATGATACGTTCGGAACTAACAACGCCTTCAGAAACGCCTGTAAAAAAACTATCGCGTTTCAGGTAATCTAATCTGTCAACATCTAATTGGCTGGATATCAATTGATGAAGAAATTTTTTGTGGTATTTATCTTGAAAAATGGCAATTGCTAACGTAAGCTGACCGTTGAATTCCTCATTCAGTCTGCTCATGAACAGTTCGGAAATATCCTCATGGTTAACATTGTTCACAATGCTATGCTCCAAAGCATGTGAAAAGGGGCCATGACCAATATCGTGTAAAAGAATAGCAATGGTTACTGCCATGGCTTCTTCATCGGTAATGTCGTGACCTTTGGATTTAATCTCTTCTATAGCTTCGCCAATTAAATGCATTGCTCCTATTGCATGATGAAAGCGGGTATGCAGCGCACCCGGATATACCAAATTGGTTAATCCCAATTGTTTAATCCTTCGCAAACGCTGAAAATAAGGATGTTCGATTAGGTCAAAAATGATGGGATATGGAATGGAAACAAAGCCATAAATAGGGTCATTGAAAATTTTACGCTTGTTTAAGGATTGGCTCATTTACTTGTTAA
>CANFLQ010000098.1 GCA_947447995.1 Bacteroidota bacterium
AAGTTAAGGTATTATAGCTGTTCTTTTTTATTCATTTACTAATTACATAACTCGTCATTGCGAGGAACGAAGCAATCTCAACCAAAGTATTGTATTAGATTGCTTCGTTCCTCGCAATGACGTACTAAATTTGCATAACATTTTAACTTGTATAAAGTCTATTATAAATCTAGTATTTATGAAAGTAGAAAGTGTTAAATTTGAAGTGCAAAAAACATCCGTAATTTAATTTTAAAAATGAGTTGCGCGTAATGGGTTGGCGTTAATTGTAACGAAACATACATCAGAAAAATTTATAAATAAAAAACATGAACCCAAAAATTGACTGGTTTTTTAATAAAAATTCAAAATGGCAAGAAGAATATTCAACATTGAGAATGCTTGTTCTTGACACTGGTTTAGTAGAAGAATTAAAATGGGGATGTCCTTGTTATACAATTGAAAAAACTAACATAGTTTTAATACATGGCTTTAAAAATTATTGTGCTTTGTTATTTATGCAAGGCGCTTTACTTAAAGATACCAAAGGCATTTTAGTACAACAAACAAAAAATGTTCAGGCGGCAAGACAAATTCGATTTATTAATATGCAAGAAATATTGAAAAATAAAACTACAATACAAGCATATATAAAAGAAGCGATAGCAAATAACAATGCTGGCTTAAAGATGGATCTAAAAAAAATAATTGAATACAAAATACCAATTGAATTTGAAAATGTTTTAGAAAATATGCCTAAATTGAAAACAGCCTTTAAATTACTAACACCAGGACGTCAAAGAGCATATTTACTTTATTTTTCGTCTGCTAAACAACCCAAAACACGAGCAGCAAGAATTGAAAAATATACTCAGCAAATACTCAACGGAAAAGGATTAGACGATTAGTTTAACCAATCGCATCCCTGCTACATTGTTATAAGCAGCCAATTTTAGCGTAAAATATAAATTCATGGTTTTTTTATAAAAACGCTTACAAGTATGCTGATATTTATGATACTGATATTTGATGTCGGTCGTCCTAAAAAATGGTATACTCTATGTCTTTAATTTTTTTTACTATTTTTTCTTCAATATCTATTACTGAATAATTTACCTTGTTTTTAGTTTGTAATTGTTGCAGTGCTTGTTGCGATTGCTTGAGGCTTGGCAAATTTTTGTTAAATAATTTAATAGCTTTATAAGCAATTAAATTACCCAATAGCATTTTAAAAGCACATCGCAATACTAATTTATAGTTAAACAAACGAAGGAAATGATTGGGTAAATGCAGGTGATTTAAAATAATGCGATTGCGCTCTGCAATTATTTTTACTTTATCAGGTTTTGCTTTGCTGATGGTGGAGGAGGTGGCGTGCATACATATTGCTGTTGGCTCCACATAACAACACCATCCTACCTTCCAGGCGCGTATGCCCAAGTCGGCATCCTCATAATAATAAGGTGCGTAAATTTCGTCAAAGCCGTTTAGTTGCATTAGTTTATTCCTATCCATTAACGCATTGGCTCCAGATAAAAAAAAACTTGGCAACCATGTATCTTTTACATCTGTTGCAGGAATGTAATTATAAGTGGTTTTTATTCCGTTAAAACTAATGGCTGGAAACTTGCCACTGTCTTGTATCTTAGCACTGTTATGATCAATAATATGTCCCATAACACCAAAAGTATCGGGTGCTTCAAAGTATTTTAACTGTTCAATAAAATATGCTTTAGTAAGTGTAACATCTGAATTTAAAGCAAGGACTAATTCATATTGAGCAGCAAAAATTCCTTTATTAATAGTTGGCGAAAAACCTTTGTTTACTTCATTTTTCAGCAATTTGATTTCAGGATACTTTTGTTGAATAAAGGATATAGAATCATCTGCGGAGGCATCGTCAACAACAATTATTTCATATTTTAATTGAGCAAATTCAAGTGCAGCGTAAACGGAAGGTATATTGTTTTTTAACAAGTGTTTTCCATTGTAATTGGGTATTACAACAGATACGGATGTTGGACGGGCTTTATACATTTTTATACAAATTCAAATAGGCCTTTGCTGCATTTTTCCAAGAAAATTGTTTAGACCATTCAATGGAGCGCTTTTCTTTTTCTTCATCTTTGAAAAAATCTTTCATTCCTTTTTCAAAAACATCTACTATATGTTGTGGTTCAAAATTATTCCAGTAATAAGCTTCTTTTCCACCAATTTCTGGCAAACTACTCAAGTGCGATAAAAAAACAGGTTTTCCTAAACTCATGGCTTCAACTACAGGTAACCCAAAACCTTCACTCAACGAAGGAAAAACAAAGGCTTTGCAATTTTTGAATAGCCAGTATTTTTCGGCATCGTTAACAGTTCCTGGTAAATGCAATTGGTTGTTGAGTCCTAATTTTTTAGCTGTTTCAACCAGTTTTTTGGCATAATCCGAATTATTATCTCCTGCAATAATCAAGTGTAAATGCTTATTTGTTTTTAACAATGGTAGCAGTGTATGAAAGTTTTTTTTGGGAGAAATAATACCAATAGAAAATAAAAATTCAGCTTCGCTATGTGCTGGAACATAATTGGGAGCGCTTGAATTTTCAACTGTTTTTAAGGAATTGCCATTGTATATAACATGTACAGGTATATTATTTAATTGCAGGTTTTCACGCACAATGGATTCGGTAAACTTAGAAATAACAGTAATAGCACTTGCTTTATTTACTCTTTTTTGAAGGCTGTTCAGCTTTCGTTTTTGTTTTGATCCTTTGTATTTTTCTAAAAAATTAAGATCGTGAATGGTTAAAATAAGTTTTGTTTTTTTGTGGTTGGGTAAGTAATGTGAATCTTGCTGTAAACAATGCCAAACATCATACTTACTGCTATCTACTGGTAAAAATTTATGGATAGCACTTTGTTTTACATACTTAAATTGATTTCCAAATATATCTTTTTTAAAAGCAGGTAAATAAAAATCGAGTTGTAAATTATCTGGTTCTATCAATTGAAATTGCTCTCCAAGGTTAATACAAAATTGCCCCAAACCACTATTGGGGTTTTTCAGTTTTTCCATTTCTAGGAGTACATGTTTCATTGTATAAATAGTTGTTTATTCAATTGAAAGATTTTGCATCAGTGAATATTAATTTTGTATAACTGCAAAAATAGCAAATATTCATGGTAACCGGTTTTTCAATTTATAGTTAATGCAAGTGTTGGCGTCATTGCGAGGAACGAAGCAATCTCAACCAAAGTATGGTGGTATTAGATTGCTTCGTTCCTCGCAATGACGTTTGGATTTAATATTTGCAAGAATTAATGTGTTTTTTGAACCTCAGAACCACTAGAGCAGAAGTGTTCTGTTTTTAAAATGTTAAAAAATGTTAGGAAACCAAATATGATGTAAATCACCAAAATATTAAGCTTTATTAACAGTTTAGGATATTTAAAAAACTTTACATTCGTTATATATTTCTTATTTTTGTTTACAATAAAAACTTCAAATTACTATGTTAAGGCAAGTACAAACACAAAAATTACTTCAAAAACTTTCACCACAACAAATTCAATTAATGAAATTGTTGCAATTGCCTACCATTGCTTTGGAACAAAGGATTAAAGAAGAGATTGAGATGAATCCAGCATTGGAAGAAGGTGCAGAGACGGACGACGAAGCCAATACAGATCTTGAAGAAGAAAACTATGATGATGCGCCAAAAGATGAGGAACATCAACGTGATGATTTCAGTATCAGCGATTATATGGATGATGATGAAGGTTTGTCATATAAACTAAAAGCAAATAATATTAGTCCGGACGAAGAACGAAAAGAAATTCCTTTTTCCGTTGGCGTTTCCTTTCAAGACATGTTGGAAAGCCAATTAGGCCTTAAAGATTTAGATGATCGGGAATATCAAATTGCCGATTATCTTATTGGAAATTTGGATGATGATGGTTATTTGCGCCGCGATTTATTATCCATTGTTGATGACATTGCATTTTCTCAAAATATAAATACAACAGAGGCGGAACTCGAAAAACTTTTAAAAGTAATTCAGGAATTTGATCCTGCGGGTGTTGGTGCTCGCGATTTACGCGAATGTTTATTGATTCAATTACATCGCAAATCCCCTCGTACTCCAATTGTTGAATTAGCTACTCAGATTGTAGACAAACAAATGGATGAATTTTCTAAAAAACATTACGATAAGATTTCTAAAAAATTAGAAATTGATGAAGAAACGTTAAAGGATGTAATTCATGAAATTTTAAAATTAAATCCTCGTCCGGGAAACTCCATGGCAGATGGACAAAAAAGCTTTCAACAAGTGATTGCTGATTTTACCATTATTAATGAAGATGGAGAATTGACACTAACACTTAATTCGCGTAACGCTCCTGATTTACGTGTTAGTAAGGTATATAGCGCCATGTTGGAAGAGTATTCAAAGGAAAAAAATAAGAACGGAAAAGAAGCATCTGTATTTGTGAAACAAAAACTGGATGGAGCCAAATGGTTTATTGATGCAATACAACAACGTAGTCAAACATTATTATATACCATGAATGCCATTATGGAATATCAACGCGAGTATTTTATGGAAGGCGATGAAACAAAGTTAAGACCCATGATTTTAAAGGACATTGCTGAAAAAGTGGGCTTGGATATTTCTACTATTTCTCGCGTAGCAAATAGTAAATATGTACAAACTTCATTTGGTACTCTATTATTAAAATCATTTTTTAGTGAATCTCTTTCTACCGATAGCGGTGAAGATGTATCTACCCGTGAAGTAAAAAAAATATTGAAAGATTGCATTGAAGCGGAAAGCAAAAAGAAACCCTTAACGGATGATAAACTTACCAAGATGTTGAAAGAGAAAGGCTATAACATTGCCCGCCGAACCATTGCAAAATACCGTGAACAGTTAGATATACCTGTGGCACGCTTAAGAAAAGAATTATAATATGGAATTAGAAGTTGCCAATAACGTTTTAACAACAGCAGAAGAAAAATTTGCAAAATTAATTTCGCAAATTTTACATCCTTTGTTGATGCCTACTTATGGTTTTGCAATCATTTTTTTTACACAAAATTACGTTTCAACATTTACTCCTCCGCGTTTAAGAATATTAATTTTGTCAGTTACTTTTATTTTTACTTTTTTGTTGCCTGCCATTAATACATTTATTTTATTAAAATTAGGACGAATAAAAAGTTTGGAAATGGTATCCAACGAAGAAAGAGTTGTTCCCTATATCAGTACGGCATTGTATTATTTTTCCTTATATTATTTATTTTACAATGCAGAGTTTCCAAACATATTTAAAATTTTAATTTTAGGTGCAAGCATTTCTATATTGCTGAGTTTAATTATAAATTTTAAATGGAAAATAAGCGCTCACACCATTGGTATTGGAGGTATTGCAGGCGCATGCTTGGGTATGATGTATCGTTTGCACATTGATATGCGTTTTATATTAATAACGGTTCTTTTGTTTTCGGGATTGGTTGCTTATTCCCGATTGAAGCTGAATGCACACACACCTGCACAGGTATATACGGGATTTCTTTTGGGATTTTTGGTAGAATTATTTTTGATGATTTTTTATTGATTAATAATTTACATTATTTTTTTTTCAATATATTTCCCTACATCTTTTATAGCTCTTGCAGCTTCAGGTAAAAAGCCGAAAGCGTGCCAAACATGCAACATGTTGTTCCAAATGTGAACTTCAATTTCAACACCAGCATCTATTGCTTTTTTTTCAAAACGTAAAGTGTCATCCAATAAAACTTCGTGCCCACTTACCTGAAAATACATTGGTGGTAAGCCTGATGGATCCGAGTAAAGCGGCGAAAGGTAAGGGTGGGTTAATTCTGTTTCTTGCGCATACGTGTATGCCGCAATTGTTAAACCTATTGAATTAACCAGTATATCTTTTTTAGCGTGTGTAGTTATTGTTTCACCGGTCATTTGTAAATCCAGCCATGGCGATATACATACACAGGCTGCTGGTTGTGGTTCATTCAAATCCTTTAATTTTAATAATGTGGCAATTGCTAGTCCGCCTCCAGACGAGTCGCCAGCGATAATAATTTTTTTAGGGTCATACCCTTGTTTTATTAACCAATGATAGGTTTTAATGGTATCGTCTAAGCCAGCAGGATAAGGGCGTTCTGGCGCTAGTCCGTATTCAATTGCCAATACTTTTGTTTTAGCTGCCAATGCTATTCGGGCCATTAAAGGACCATGCGTAACAACAGATCCCAACATATAACCACCACCGTGTAAATACAAGATAACGGCATTGTGTTTTACATTTTTTGGAATAATCCATTCAGCATGAATGTAATCAATTTCAGCCTTTTGAAATTTAACACCTCTTGGTATTTTGCTAACACTAAATAATCTTTCAAGGCCTTTACGCGTCTCTTCTACCGATACACTTTCTCTGCCTTTAATTTTATTTTGGGCTATTTTAATTCCCAGATGTAAAAATCGTTGGAATATATAATTTTGAATGCTTGCCATGTTATTAGTTATTAGTGGTTAATGATTAGTTACACAATTATTACTTCCCTCTAATCATTTACAACGGTTGGCAGCCTTGCGATGTGCTGGTTTAAAAAGCACTTCACTGTCTGCTATTACAAATATAAATTAAAAGCTCCACAGGTTATGGCAAGCGACAATAAAAAGTTCACCCCGCTTAAAAAATGTTTCTTTCTAGTTATGCTTCCAACATTTTTTTCAGTCCATCCATTATATAACCCCAATTTGTTGCTGAATGGTCGTGTGTTTCTTGTGTCTTGAAACCTGCTTGAATAATAGTAAAAGTCGTTTCGTTATTGTTTGCTGATAATTCGTATTTAATTACCGAATAGTTTGCAGGAATGTCCTCTGTTCCTGAAAATGAACTCCAATAATTGTAAAGAATAAACTTTTCTTTTTCTATGTCAAGAATGCTGCCTTTGTCTTCGTATGCTTTGCCTTCATAAGTTCCTTTGTAAAGAATTTGGCTGCCTTTTTTCCAGTCGGTTATACAGTTTGTTCCGAAGAAATATATTTTGATTAGTTCGGGATTTGTCAATGCGTCCCAAACTTTTGAAACGGGTGCATTAATGCGAATTGATTTTTTTAATGTTAGTTCTTGTGTCATGGTTGATATTTACTTTATGTGTTAATTTTTATCGTCTATTTGATGGTTGCTGTGTTGTCCGTTACAATGATTGCCAACTATTAAATTACCTCGTTTTCTTTTCGATATATTCACCTAGTTTATTAATTGCTTTTTGTGCTTCGGGTAGTACAGGGGCATAAGCTTGCCAAACGTGCAGCATGTTTTTCCAATATTCCACGTTACAAACAACACCTGCTTCTTTTAATTTTTTTTCAAAACGGGTAGTATCATCATACAATACTTCGGAACTGCTGGCTTGTATGTAAAAGGGTGGAAGTCCTTTTAAATTGGCATATAAAGGTGAAGTAAGCGGGTTGCGTAAATTATCTTTTGTAGTATACATCAATCCAAACTCGCGTAATGCTTCAGGTACAACCATGGGATCAGTACTAGCCATTGTTGTTGCCGATTGTCCTGTAAGTTCCAAATCTAGCCATGGCGATAATAAAACACCTGCTGCGGGTTGAGGAGCGTTATCATCTCTTAGTTTAAGCAAGGTGGCAACCGCCAATCCGCCACCTGCAGAATCACCTGAAATAACAATTTTTTTAGAGTCGTATCCTTGTTTCAATAAAAAATGATACACTTTTATAACATCGTTTAGTGCAGCTGGAAAAGGGTTTTCGGGGGCAAGCCCATATTCAACGGATATACATTTTGTTTTGGAAGCAATAGCCAATCGGCCTGTTGTACCGCGATGTGTGCGAATAGAGCCCGCAACATAGCCGCCACCGTGTGTGTATAAAATTACGCCTGCATTTTTTAAATTGTCAGGTATGCACCATTCTACGGGTACTCCATCAATATCAATTTTTTCATATTTAACACCTTGTGGTAATTTAGCCATGCCCGAAAGTTTTTCCAAACTTTTACGTGTAACCTTAACAGGTAAATTAATTTGTTTTTTTTTATCGATGACTACTTTTAAAAAAAGTTTGATGAAAAAATTTTGGATGCTTGCCATGTTGTTCGTTATTAAATTAGTTAGTTTTATTTTCAATAAACACCCCTATATTTTTAATTGCTATTGTGCCTTCTGGTAAATATGGACTAAAAGCCTGCCATACGTGTACCATTTTATGCCAATACTCCACTTTAATATCAACACCTGCGGCTTTTGCTTTTGTTTCAAAGCGCGTGGTATCATCAAGCAATATTTCAGAACTACTTACTTGAATTAAAATTGGTGGCAGCCCTTTTGGATCGGTATAAAGTGGAGAAATGTGTGGGTTTTTTAAATCATGGTTGGTGCCATACATTTTGGCGTAAATTTTACCCGATGGAGTAGTTAGCATTGGGTCTTGTTTGGCAAGCGTTATTCCTGAATCGCCAGTACATAAAAGATCTAACCAAGGCGACATAGCAACGCCGCCAGCTGGTTGAGGAGCATTGTCATCTCGTAATTTTATCAGCGTGGCAATGGTAAGTCCACCACCTGCCGAATCTCCGCAGATTACAATTTTTTTATGATCAAATCCATTTTTTATTAACCAGTGGTATGCTTTTACAGCATCGTTAAGTCCATGAGGAAAAGGGCGTTCAGGCGCAAGTCCATATTCAATGGATAAACATTTTGTTTTTGAAATTTTTGCAATTCGTCCTGCTAATGCTCTGTGTGTTTCAATAGAACCAGCAACGTAAGCGCCCCCATGCAAAAAAAGTATTGCGCCAGTATGTTTTAAATTTTCAGGAATAGCCCATTCTGCTGGTACTCCATCGCAATTTGTTTTTTCATATTTAACAGCTCTGGGTATGGGAGCCATACTGGTAAGTTTAGCCAACCGTCCACGTGTGGTTTCAATTGAATCAATAGCTAAGTTTTTTTTCTTTGCTGTTACTTTTAAAAAGGTTCTGATAAAAAAGTTTTGAATGCTTGCCATTTACAATGGGTTTTATGATTGGGTTATGATTAATTAAATTTGATACATCGCTCTAAAATAGAGCAGAAATATACTACAATAATCTAAAAAAAAAACAAGAAAAAACTTAACCAAGGTTAAGTTCGTATCTTAATGATCTTAAAATTAAGTTAAACAGTAAACTTTTTTCACCCTTAAATTTAAACACGTACTTTTGTAAAAAATATTTATACCATGTTAGAAAACACAGGACGTACCGAATTGAGCAGCTTAGGTGAATTTGGTTTAATAAAACACCTTACCCAATTTATTCAGATAAAAAATGAAAGCACCATCAAAGGCATTGGTGATGATGCTGCAGTGATGGATTTTAAAAATAAGTTAACTGTTGTTTCCACAGATATGTTGGTGGAAGGAGTTCATTTTGATTTGGCTTATGTGCCCTTAAAACATTTGGGTTATAAGGCGGTTTCTGTTAATCTTTCGGATATATATGCAATGAATGCCATGCCCAAACAAATTACGGTTTCTTTGGCTGTTTCCAATCGTTTTTCGGTGGAGGCTTTGGAGGAGTTGTATCAGGGAATTACAATGGCTTGCCACAAACATAAAGTAGATATAGTTGGTGGTGATACAACAACAAATAAATCGGGCTTGGTAATAAGTATTACGGCTATTGGCGAGGCCGATGCAGATGAACTGGTATACAGAGATGGTGCTAAAGATGGCGATTTACTTTGTGTTACCGGCGATTTGGGTGGAGCTTATGTTGGATTGCAATTGCTGGAGCGCGAAAAGAAAATATTTATTGAAAGTCCCGGTGTGCAACCTGATTTAGATGGCAACGATTATATTTTAGAACGTCAGTTAAAACCCGAAGCACGTAAAGATATTCCACCTTTGTTAAAATTATTGGAAGTTAAACCTACGGCAATGATCGATATCTCAGATGGCTTAGCATCGGAGATACTGCACATTTGTACCCAATCGGAATTGGGATGTAATTTGTACGAAGAAAAAATTCCGATTGATCCTTCTACCTATAATACAGCTCGCGAATTTAATTTAGACCCTACTGTTTGTGCATTAAGCGGAGGAGAGGATTATGAATTGTTGTTTACCATTGATCAATCTGATTTTCCTAAAATAAAAGCCAATCCAAATATTACCGTAATCGGACACATGACAAGCCGCAAAGATGGAGTTAATTTAGTTGCCAAAGCCGGAACAATTCATCCACTTACAGCGCAAGGTTGGGACTCGATATTGAATGGGTAATTTTA
>CANFLQ010000099.1 GCA_947447995.1 Bacteroidota bacterium
ATCTGAAACAGAAATACCCACTGTAAGTGCTAAAGAAAAAGAACAGCAAATTACTTCAACCCCAAATAAAAAGCATCAACAATCGGCATCAACAAAAAAAATAAAAAAATAAATTCCATTCATTAAACATTCTGCTCTTAAAAACAAAAAAAACAACACTACTTCATCCTCAAACGATGATGCTTTGAGTTTATTTTGGATTGTTATTTTAATTCTTTTTATTTTATGGATTATTGGATTTTTAGCAGGCGGATTGGGGACTGGCGGCTTAATTCATTTGTTATTATTAATTGCATTAGTATTATTAATTTTATGGTTGTTACGAATAATTTAATTATAAACAATACACATATACGATGAAACCAAACGAAAAAGACAAACAGAAAAATTCAAATTCTACTCCTAAAAAAAAAGTGGATAGCACAGGGATAGACGTTGATGCCGACAAAACAGGAACCGACAATAATGCGGATGTAACGCAAAACAAAAGTGCTGAATCTGATAGGAAAAATAAATTTGACAAGCCTAAAAGAGAAACAAATCCCGACAAAACAGGTATTGACACCAATGCCGATAAAACAAAAAAATAAAAATAAAAATAAACAAACAACTCTACTAATAAAAAAAAATCATGGGAAATTTACTTTATACTATTGCAGTAATTTTAGTCATAATTTGGGCTATCGGTTTTTTAGGATACAGCGCAGGCGGACTAATTCACTTATTATTGGTTATTGCAGTAATTGCAGTAATTCTACGACTTATTCAAGGCAAAAATGTCGTTTAATTTAATAAATTAAATACACATTACAGTTGAGCTGATTTTAACAAGTAAAAAATAAATTATTAAACTAACAATTAAATTAAAAAAAAATGGAAACACCAAACAACACAGTAAAATTAGTAGGCGCATTATTATTAGGTGCCGCAGTAGGCGGAGCGCTAGGAATTCTTTTTGCACCTGCCAAAGGACGTGAAACCCGAAAAAAATTGTTAGCCAAAGGGGATGATATTACGGATGGCTTAAAAGACAAGTTTGAAGATTTTTTAGGAGAAATAAAAAAAGAAGCGGAAGTTTTAAAAGCAAAAGCTAGCGATTTTAAAAATGACGGAAGAGTAAAGTCTGAAAAATTTAATTAAAATATGCTAAAAAAGGAGGTTGTCTTAAAAGTTTTAAAATAACCTCCTTATTAAAAAAAATATCAAAAAAACTAAAATTACTACAATCTAGTTTAGCTTAAAAATACAGGTCAAATAAAACTTTTGCAACATAATTATTAATTACCATTAAAAAAAAAGATATAAAATAAACAACATGAAAATAAATATTGGTATTTCCGAAAAAAATTTAAAAAGTAGCGCTTCTGTTCTTTCAATTATTTTGTCAAATGAAATGACATTGTATATTAAAACACGTAAAGCTCATTGGAATATTACTGGTGAAAATTTTATGGAACTTCATAAATTATTTGAAAGCCAATACAAACAGCTAGAAATTTCAATTGATGAAATTGCTGAACGTATTGGAAAACTAGGCGAAAAAACAATTGGTACAATGAATGAATTTTTAAAATTATCCTCTATTGAAGAACATCCAACTAATTATTCTTCTTCAAAAAACACAATGAAAGAATTGCTTACCGATCATGAAACAATTATTATTCAACTTCGCAAAGATGTTACTGATTGTACCGAAAAAAACAAAGATGCAGGAACTGCCGATTTTCTTACAGGCTTAATGGAACAACACGAAACAACAGCGTGGATATTGCGTAAGTATTTAAACTAAATTTAAGTAAAAAAAATGGTCATTTTTTACACTCTTTTCACAACTAAAAACTCCTTTAAAACAAATGTTTTAAAGGAGTTTTAGTTTTACACTACACATATTTAAAATGCCCTAACGGCTCTTATATTATAAATCTTACTTTTTTCATATTTCATACGATGCCCATCATAAAAATCCTGACAAGCGGCCTTGCCGTCATCTACCTCTGTTGAGCTCCAGTAATAATCTGTTTTTATACCACGGAATAAAGCCTTGTTTTTATATAACAATTCCA
Source organism: Bacteroidota bacterium (assembly GCA_947447995.1). GTDB lineage: Bacteria > Bacteroidota > Bacteroidia > 2-12-FULL-35-15 > 2-12-FULL-35-15 > 2-12-FULL-35-15. Next base: position 2,064 of record CANFLQ010000099.1, read on the forward strand.
ATTCGCCTTTTGATGGTAAAAACCAATCGCTATAACCGTTTAAAACCAAATCGTTGCAAACACGGGCTGCTACATTTACCGAATCGCAAGCATTTATAATGGCTAACGTATTGGCTTGACCTGCCCCAACTGCTGCGCTAGTAGCCCCTATTACTTTTCCATAACAGCCCCATTTAGCATATAACATTTGGTTACCTGCAGCTATTAATCCATGCTTTTTAGTACTATCCACATAAAAAATAATTCCTCCGCAATAACTTTCCCCAATAGCTATTAAAGGTCCCTGCCTTGTTGGTATGGTTTGACTTAGTTTTGTTGTGATTTGAGTAGATGCCATTTTTTTTCCACAACTAACCACCATCAATGTTACTATTAAACAAAAAAATATGCTATATAAATTTGTGCTCTTCATTAAAAAAAAATCAAATTTTAATTAATCTAAATCAAAGGATTATAAATAACTACAACGCCCCAAAAATAATAAAGTTTCAGATACACCATTTAATTTGTCATAAAATAAACAAAACAAAAGCCCTCCTTTTTCTATAATTATTGTAATTATTAAGGATTTTTCTATATTTTTAACAAAAAAAATACAGATAAATCTAAGAGCCTGTTTAATTCACAAAACAAATAAAATTAAATAGTTACAATGGAATTTACAGCAAAGCAAATAGCCCAACTATTAAACGGAACAGTTGAAGGCAATGAGAATGTTCTTGTTTCCAGCCTTTCAAAAATAGAAGAAGGTAAAACTGGAAGTTTATCGTTTTTATCCAACAACTTGTATACGCCTTTCGTTTACGAAACTGATGCCTCCGTTGTTATTGTTAAAAATGATTTGGTATTAGATAAAAAAATAAAACCAACCCTTACACTTATTCGTGTGGAAGACCCTTATGGGAGCTTTGCCCGACTGCTGGAAGTGTATTATGAAATTAAACAAAACAAAAAAGGAATTGAACAACCTTCATTTATTGCTCCAAGTTCCAAATACGGAACCGATTGTTATATTGGTGCATTTGCCTATATCGGCGAAAATGTAACCATTGGAAATAATGTTAAAATATATCCACATTGTTTTATTGGCGACAATGTAACTATAGGCGACAATTGTGTTTTATTTTCCGGTGTAAAAATTTATTACGACTGCGTAATTGGCAACCACTGCAACATTCATGCAAGCACCGTTATAGGAAGCGATGGTTTTGGCTTTGCTCCCAACGCTGAAAATAATTACAAAAAAATACCACAAATTGGAAATGTTATTATTGAAGATCATGTAGAAATAGGCTCTAATACATCTATCGACAGAGCAACTATGGGTTCAACCATAATCCGTAAAGGCGCTAAACTAGATAATTTAGTGCAAATTGCACACAATGTTGAAATAGGCGAAAATGCTATTTTAGCTGGAGGTGCATTTGTAGCAGGATCTACAAAACTTGGCAAAAATGTAATGATGGGTGGGCAAGCAGGTGTTGTAGGGCATATAAAAATTGCCGATGGTGTAAAAATTGCTGGACAATCGGGTGTGGCATCAACAATTGAAACAGAAGGGCTAGTAGTACAAGGCTCTCCCGCCTTTGCTATTGGCGATTATCAGCGCAGCTATGTACTTTTTAGAAGTCTTCAAAAATTAAATAACCGACTAAGAACACTTGAAACCGAAATTAAAAAAATAATTCAACCTTAGTTTTTATTGCAGCCTACATCTAATATTTATAACTTTGTTTTATATAATTTATGAAAAAACAAAAATTTATAGATGTAGCACAGGTTATAAAGGAAAAAGCCCCTGGATTGGATAAATGGCTTCCTAGCTTTATTATTTCCTGGTTAAAACAAAAACTTCATGAAAATGAAATCAATGAAGTGATGCACGAATTAAAAGACGTGTACGGTGTTGATTTTAACAATGGCGTAATAGATAAATTAGGTGCTAAAGTACAATCTGTTAATTCACACCACATTCCAAAAGTAGGTGGCATTGTTTTAGCTGCCAATCATCCTTTAGGTGGTTTAGATGGAATGGCTTTTGTAAAAGCAATTGCCGAAGTGCGACCCGATGTTCATTTTGTTGTAAACGATGTACTTAAAAATTTAAAAAATTATGGCGATGTTTTTATAGGTATCAATAAAATAAAAACAACATCTGCAACCTCTCTCCGAACTATTGAAAGTGTTTTAAATACAAATGAAGCCATTGGTTTTTTTCCGGCAGGATTAGTTTCCCGAAAGCAAAATGGTATAATTAGAGATTTAGACTGGAAAAAAAGTTTTGTAACACAAGCCATTGACCACAAGCACCTAATAGTACCTGTTTTTATTGAAGGAGAAAACTCCAAATTCTTTTACCAATTTGCAAATTTTCGAAAAAATATAGGCATTAAAGCAAATATTGAAATGTTATTTTTACCCGATGAGATGTTCAAAAAAAGAGGGCATTCAATTAAAGTACATTTTGGCAAAGCGTTTGACCCAGCTATTTTAAATAAAAGCAAGTCGCATAAAGGATGGGCCGATTATATTAAAAAATATATTTATTCCAATGAATTTAAAAACGGTATTACATTTGAAGAATTTATAAAAATGTAAATGCAATGATAAAACAAAAATCTCAATTTCCTTTTTACCAAGAGATAAATGATTTTTTGAAATCAATCACCAGTTTAAGAACAAAAAATCCATTATTTTATTGTTTTAGATTTAAAGGCAAAGTTGACCAAGTATTATACAAACCGCCGTATAGAAAAGGATTTTATTCTGTTCTTTTAGTTTCAAATTCTGGCAACTATGAAATACATGCCAATAACAAAGAAATAAAAACATATAATTCTTTTTTAATCCTTCAGGCTCCAGGGCAATTAATGAGCTACCGGTATAAAATTGGGATGCACTCCAAAGGTTATCTTATATTTTTTAAACCTGAACTTTTTTCCTTCCTTAAAAAAAGTTTTTTAAATGAATTTTCTTATTTGGAAATGTTGCAAACCGAAACATTTGAATTGGATGAAAATAATTTATTAGAAATTGAGACCAGCTTTGAAGATATTTTTAGCTCTTATGAAAAAAGTGAAAAAATTGCATCCTTTAAAATGCTTATTTTACTGCATTTGATTAAGGAATTTTCTGAAACTGTAGCTAAGGAAAGTGAACAAAAAATATTACAGGGTAAAGGTGGTGAAGTTATTTTTCACAAATTTTTACAATTGGTTAGTGTGTATTATTTAGAAAAAAGAACACTAAAAGAATACGCAAATATGTTATCTGTTTCACCTAATTATTTATCGTTGCAGATCAAACATTTTTCAGATAAAAGTGCATTATCCTTTATAAACAATAAATTAATTAGCGAAGCTAAATCATTGATCCTTTACACGGATTATAACATCAATGAAATATCGCAACAGCTAAATTTTTCTAACAGCTCTAACTTTGTAAAATTTTTTAAAAAACAAACAGGACAAACCACTATTGAATTTAAAAAAAAAGCGCAAAAGCAAGCTGAGTAATTTTATTCTTTTTTTGTCAATTATATACGAAGCTGCAAAAATGGTACTTTCCTCTATAAGAATGGTTAATTTCTATTAAAACGATTTAAAATGCAACCTATATCAACATAATTGTATCTATACTATATAATTTTGTAATAGCAAATTTAGCTCTTCTGTTCTATTACACCTTAAAAATTTTATATAAATTGCTTTCAACTAAAAACAAAAAATCGATAATAAAAATTAATATGCATACAAAATATCAGAAAATCTTTAAAGGGAAGTTGTATTTGATTTTTATATTCAGTGCTTTGTTAAAAAGTGCTGCATTTGCTCAATCTCTTCCGGATAGCGTTGTTCTTACAAATGATACTGTTATGTTTTTTATGCAAGGTAGTTTCAAATACAAAGTCCCTAATAATTGTGTTACATCCATTACCGTCCAGGTTTGGGGCGCCAGCGGAGCTGGTAAGAGTGCTACCGGTTCTGCCGGTGGTGGTGGTGGTGGTGGTGGTGCTTTTAGCAGTGCAACACTTACTGTAACACCTGGTGCAACTTATAATCTAAATGTGGGTACATCTGGTGCCACGAGTTCAGGTAATGGAGGCAATGGAGGAGATACCTGGTTTGGTTCAACAACAACCGTTTTAGCCAAAGGTGGTAGTGGCGGTACTAATACAGGTGGTGCAGGAGGTGCTGCTGGTTCAGGTGTTGGTAGTGTAAAATATTCAGGAGGTGCAGGAGGAAATTATTCAGGTGATGGGGGCGGCGGTGGCGGTGCTTCAGCCAACCCAGCAGGAAATGGGGCTGCAGGAAGCAACGGTAGCGGAAGTAATGGGGGGGCCGGTGGTGCCGGAGTTACCGGTAGTGGCGGTGCAGGAGGTTCCAATAATGGCGTAGGACAAGATAATTCTCAATGCCCGGGTTGTGGTGGCGGCGGCGGTGTAGGAACTAATGGTGGCAGCGGCGGACTAGGTTCCGGCGGATTGGTAAAGATCATTCTTCCTCATCCTTTAAATGTAACCCTAACAGCACCTCAATCAATTTGTCCGGGTGCTACACCTACCACATTTTCTGCTACAGCAACAGGTGCAAATGGAGGTCCGTACACATACGCATGGCAATCGTCAACAACGGATAGTATTTCAGGATATTCAACAATTGGCAGCGCAACAAGTTCAAGCTATTCTTCAGGGGCATTATCAGCAACCACCTGGTACAGATGTATCGCCAATTCAGGTAACTGTCTTCCCGATACATCCAATGCAATATTGATAACAGTTACTAATCTTTCGGGGAGCATCTCTTTCCCTCAAACAATTTGTTCGGGCAGCACCCCTACTCCATTCACAATAACAACAATTCCAAGCAATGTTGCTGCAATTTTTGTATGGCAATCGTCAACAACTGGTAGCGGTTCAGGGTTTTCTACTATCGGTGGGGCAACTTCAGCCACATATTCGCCGGGTACGTTATCTGCACAAACCTGGTACAATGCTATCATCAGCGCTACCGGTTGTGTAACATATACAACTACGGCACTTTCTGTAACTACATCAAACGCTCCTGCAACTTGTAATGCCGGCGGTCCAAATACAATTTATAGTACCAATACGCTTACCCTTGCTAAATCAAGTGTGGGTGGTTCGGTAACTACAGGAGCTTGGTCAATTTTTTCATCAACTCCGGCATCTACACCAACGTTAAGTTCAACAGCCCAAACAACAAATCCTGAATTGGTAACTTTTACTCCGGCATCCGGTTATAACGGTACTGTTGTTTTAGCTCTAACAGTAAATTCAAATGGCTGTAATGCTTCTGTTTGTAAAAGAACAATAAATATTATTCAAGCTACGCTCACAACCGTAACATATACAAATACAGGCGCAAGTACATGGACTGTTCCAAGTTGTGTGAGTACTGTTACTGTTCAAACATGGGGTGCAGGTGCAGGTGGCGGCAGCGGAGGCTCTACATTTGACAATGACGGATCCGGTGGTGGTGGCGGTGCTTTCAGCAGTTCAGTAGTATCAGTAACTCCTGGAACTGTTTATAATTTATATGTAGGAATTGGAGGTATTGGTGCTCTGCACACTGCTTCCGGTAAAAAAGGGGATAATGGCGAAGGCTCTTGGTTTGGAACTTCCAGTACAGTATATGCTCAAGGTGGGATTGGCGGGTTAGGTGTTGGTCAACCCGGATACGGGAATCCTTCTCCTGGAGGATTAGCAACAGCTGGTCGCGGACAAATTAAATATGATGGGGGTAAAGGAGCTTCCGGCTGCCTTTGGGTAGGTGGCGGTGGCGGTGGATCAGCCTGCCCAACAGTTAAAGGAACGGATTCTCCTGTTGCATCTACCGTAAATGATTGTAACGCCGGAGCCAATAAATCAACCCCGGGAGCAACGGCTTGTGCCGGTGGCGGTTTTGGTGGTGATGGTGGTGAATCTCAAGGGCCTTCCATTACAGGAACTTGTAGTCAATATTTAGCTACTGCCGGCGGATTCCCGGGTGGTGGTGGTGGTGGTGGTACCAACGCATGCGATCAGGATGGAAGAGCTGGTGCTAATGGACAAGTAAAACTTATATTTGGTCCTGCATTGCCTGTAATTATTACTTTAACAGCTCCAACTACTTTATGCAATGGACAAAGTGCAAATTTAGTAGCTACTTGCGATTTTCCTATTAAATATAAATGGTCAACGGGTGAAACAACAGATTCGATAACCGTTTCACCAACTGTTAACACTACTTATACTGTAATCGACATATCAGGCTGCGCTAGTCCTAAAACCGCACCAATAACTGTTAGCACTTGTACCTTTTGTACCAATGCAGTTGTAACCTTATCATCAGCAGTAGGTACTAATTCGCAAACTTTATGTTTAGGTACAGCACTTACAAACATTAATTATTCCATTACAGGAGGGGGAACAGGTGCGGTTGTTACTGGCCTTCCCAGTGGCGTTACAGGAACGTTTGCAGGTGGAAATGTCACTATCAGTGGCACACCTAATGTAACCGGCACATTTAATTATTCCGTAACCTCGTCGGGAGGATGTGCGCCTGTAACTAAAACAGGAAGTATTACTATTAATGCTATACCTGTTATAACCGCTAATACAGATGCTGTTTGTGCAGGTACTATGGGTACACTAACAGCATCGGGGGCTGCCAGCTATGTATGGTCCAACGGTGCATCCACTGCAACATTAACTGATGCGCCACTTGTAACAACTTCTTATACTGTTACAGGAACTACTAATGCTTGTTCCAGCACCGCTACAAGTACTATAACAATTAATGCGAAAGACAATGCCGCATTTAGTTACACTCCTTCAACCGTTTGTAAAACAGGAGGTACAGACCCAACACCAATAATAGCGGGTACTTTAGGAGGTGTATTTACTTGTACATCTAACAATACATTACCAATAAACAGTGCCACAGGTGTAATTACACTTTCTGTAACCCCTATAGGGAGTTATACTATATCTTATGCCACATCGGGCAGTTGTGCTGATACAAAAACAACTGTAGTTTCTATAGTAAATGTACCAAGTGCTACATTCAGTTATTCTGGACCATATTGTAAAAACATTACGCCTAACCCTGTACCATTATATCTATCGGGAGCCAGCGCAGGAACATTTGCTTCTTCGATAGGCTTAATTTTTGGCAGTACTACTCCCGGAGAAATTAATTTATCGGCAAGTACAGTAGGTACTTATACCGTTATTAATACCATAACGGCAGGCGGCGGCTGTCCGCCAGCTAAGGATTCTAGCACCATTACAATAAATGCTGTACCAACAGTAACCATTACCCCCACCACAGTATGTGCAGGTACAACGGGAACAATAACAGCAAATGGTGCAACAGCGTACACTTGGGCAGGCGGTTTTCCTGCAACTACAACATTATCCGACAATCCTTTAAGTACAAAAACCTATACGGTAACGGGTACTGCCAATGGTTGCTCATCTACCGGAACAGGAACAATTTATGTAAATCAAAATCCAATTGTAGGGGTAATACCACCACCAGCGGCAGTTTGTCCGGGTAAAACGGCAACCTTAACTGCAACGGGTGCTACAAGCTATGTTTGGGTTGGGGGGCCTGGCAGCATAGTAGCAACATTAACCGATGCTCCTTTACTAACTAGCACCTATACCGTAACCGGTACAACGGGTATATGTAAAGGAACAGCAACAGGGGTAATAACAATAGGGTCGGCACCAACTATAAGTGCTGCTGATGCTACTATATGTTCGGGATCTACAGGTGCTACATTAACCGCTACTAACGGAACAACCTACAAATGGCTTACAACACCAATACAAACAACACCATCCATTAATGTAAACCCGCTAGTAACTACTACTTATACTGTAACAGGTACGGGAGCTACTGTTGGCTGTGATGGCGTTGCCTACCCTACGGTTTTTGTTAATGCAACGCCAACGGTTACAGTTACGGTATCCCCCGCAACTATTTGTGTAGGAAAAACATCCACAATAACTGCCACTCCTGCTGGAGCGGCATCCTATAATTGGTTACCTGCAGCAACAGGAAATACATTAACCGTTACACCTTTACTTACTACATTGTATACGG
>CANFLQ010000100.1 GCA_947447995.1 Bacteroidota bacterium
AAAAATAATATTTCTTCTAACCAATGTAACTTGCAACGATCTATGCGCGGATCTTCTAAACTCTTAAAATGCCTAATCGGATTTTCCATTTTTGTACGAAAAGTCCGATTTAAGATAATACGAAAAACCTAATTCTCTAATTTATTCTCATCAATCAATTGTTAATTATAATGCAATTACCCTATCTTTACACCCACTATTTGGTTCCGTAGTTCAACTGGATAGAATGGCAGATTCCGGTTCTGTTGGTTGGAGGTTCGAATCCTCTCGGGATCACGACAGTGGTTTGGCTATTAAAATTGATAGCCAAACTACTTTTTACCACCTCTTTGATTTTACATTAAGATTACTTCCTTTTTTACCAACCACCACACACAAAATGGCTAAATGTGTGAATTGTGTAACTTATTTATAAAGTTATATAACCTTTTGTTACATAAAGATGACCACCTTTGTTTAAATCTGTTTTAAAAATTTGATATTCATTGAAATTATACATTAAATACATGGTGAGCAACCGCTGCAAAATGGCAGTAAAAGATGAGTTAAAAAAACTTGGACTGCATTACATGTTAGTAGATTTAGGTGAAGTGGATATTATGGAAACTATTTCTATACTTCAACGAGAACAGTTAAAAGCAGCTCTTTTGGATTCGGGACTTGAATTGATGGATGATAAAAGAGCAATGTTGATTGAAAAAATAAAAAACGTAATTATTGAAATGGTTCACCATGCGGATGAATTAATAAAAGTAAATTTTTCTATTTATTTAGCCAAAAAATTAAACCTTGATTACACCTACCTCGCCAATTTATTTTCGGAAGTACAAGGTACTACCATTGAACAATTTATTATCTCACATAAAATTGAACGCATTAAGGAATTGATCATATATGGCGAACTCAATATTACAGAAATAGCCTGGAAAATGAATTACAGTAGCGTTGCACATTTATCCAATCAATTTAAAAAAATGACTGGGCTTTCCCCATCTCATTTCAAACAATTAAAAAACAAAAGAAGAAGTCCGATTGAGGAAGTTGGAAATTTGCAAAACGAAAATCATTTGCAAATAATCTAAATATAAATCATTTTAACACAAGATGGCTAAAATAAAAAAGTTGGATTACGATGAATTAATAAGTGTTCGCAAAGAACTTGTGCTTGAAAAAGAAGAGAACAAAAAACTTGCTACCGAATTAATTACAGCACGCAAAGAACTTATTTTTCAAAAGGAAGAGAAAGGAAAACGAGCTATTGAATTAGGAATAGCAAATATTGAATTAGCGTTTCAAGATAAAGAAAAAGGGAAACGAGCGGCCGAATTGATTATTGCTAATTATGCTCGCGGTCTTATAGAAGCCAGTCGCGATCCATTATTTACAATTAGTCCTCAAGGCAAAATAACGGATATGAATGAAGCAACGGTTAAAGTTACTGGTGCTGCGCGAGAAAAATTAATTGGTGCAAATTTTATTGACTATTTTACCGAGCCTGATAAAGCATGTAAAGGCTATCAGCAAGTATTCACTGAAGGCTTTGTGGCCGATTATCCTTTAACAATGAAGGATCACAAGCTTACCGATGTGCTATTTAATGGCTCCGTTTATAAAGATGATAGAGGAAATGTACTAGGTGCAGTAGTAGTAGCCCGAGATATTACCGAACAAAAAAGAATTGAAAAAGAATTGACGGAGGCAAAAGTATTTGCTGAACTGGCAACTGAAATTGCCGAAGAAGCCAAAATTAAAGCCGAATGTGCCGCACATGTGGCAGAAGATGCTGTTAAATCCAAACAGCAATTTTTATCCAACATGAGTCATGAAATACGCACTCCTATGAATGCAATCATAGGCTTTACAAAAGTGGTATTAAAAACAGAGTTGACATCAAAACAAAAAGAATATTTAACAGCCATAAAAATGAGTGGCGACGCATTAATAGTACTTATTAATGACATATTAGATTTAGCAAAAGTAGATGCGGGAAAAATGACCTTTGTACAAACACCTTTTAAAATGGCTCTTTCCTTATCAGCCATGTTGCATTTATTTGAAACAAAAATTCAGGAAAAAAATTTACTATTAATAAAAGAATACGATAGCCGTATTCCAGAAGTACTGGTAGGAGACCCTGTACGTTTGCATCAAATTATTTTGAATTTAGTAAGCAATGCCGTAAAATTTACTACTCATGGCAAAATTACGGTAAATGTACGCTTGCATAGTGAAGATGCTGAAACCGTCACCCTTAAATTTGCAGTTACCGATACTGGAATAGGAATACCTCCCAACAAAATAGAAAAAATATTTGAAAATTTTCAGCAGGCAACCAGCGGAACATCCCGATTATACGGAGGCACCGGATTGGGACTAGCTATTGTTAAACAACTGGTAGAACCTCAAGGTGGAAGCATTCATGTAAAAAGCAAAGTAGATGAAGGCTCAACATTTAGTTTTATATTGCCTTTTCAAAAAACAAAAGCCAATGCGGAAGCTGTAGAAGAATTGGTGGAGTTGGATACTGAAATAAAAAACATAAAAATATTGGTGGTAGAAGACATTGCACTCAATCAATTGTTGATGAAAACCCTGTTGGATGATTTTGGATTTGAACGCGACATTGCTGCCAATGGGAAAATAGCGATTGAAAAACTACAAACAAAATTGTATGATATTATTTTGATGGATTTACAAATGCCTGAAATGAATGGGTTTGAAGCTACGCAATACATTCGCAACATCATGAAATCCAACATTCCTATAATTGCATTAACAGCCGATGTAACTACAGTTGACTTAGCAAAATGTAAAGCTGTTGGGATGAACGATTATATAGCAAAACCAGTTGACGAACGATTATTATACAGTAAAATAATTGGGTTAGTAAAAAAACCAACACCCCTAAAAATGCTTAAAAATAATGACTCCCAAAGCGGTAGCAACAAAAAAACAAAATGTATTAATCTTGATTATTTATTACACCGTACAAAATCGAACCCAACATTGATGATGGAAATGATTTTGCTTTACCTGGAACAAACGCCACCTTTAATTACTACAATGAAACGGAGTTTGCACGATAAAAATTGGGATGTACTGCATGCTGCTGTACATAAAATGATACCCTCTTTTTCGATAATGGGCATTCATCCTGATTTTGAAAACATGGCAAAAAGAGTGCAAGAGTATGCTAGTAGTCAGCAAGAAACAGAAGCCATAGCGGATCTTGTAATTCAACTTGAAAATATTTGTGCGCAGGCATGTGAAGAACTAGAAGAAGAATTTAATATCATTAAAACGAATACTATAAATTAAAAAAATGAAAAACGAAAAAAATGCAGTGAGTGGGGTTGAGCCAATAAAACTTTTTTTGGTGGATGATGATGCGTTATTTTTAAAATCATTAGAAATAGAATTTTTGCAACATGCCGATTTTACAATTGAAACCTATGCAACAGGCGAGCTTTGCATGGCAAATTTATCACACAGCCCAGATGTAATAATTTTGGACTACCATTTGGATGGTATTGATAAAAAAGCCATGAATGGTATGGAAACATTGGATAAAATAAAAGCATTTAACCCTGATATTACAGTAGTAATGCTGTCTTCTCAGGATAAAATTGATGTAGCCATCAATTGCATGCACCACCGAGCGTTTGATTATGTAGTAAAAAGTGAAACAGCGTTTGTTCGCTTGCAAAAAATTATTACCACCATTTTTCGTTACAAAAAAATGGAAAAAGAATTGAGTTGGTATATGGATAGGATGTAAAGATATCGATACCTTCATTCTTAACTAATTTCATAATCTAAACAATTAGATAAATTACTCACAATGAAATCAACTGGTACTCAACAAAAAAAATAATACTAAAGAATACTAAAGAAAAACCATTTCCAATAGTTGCTATTGGAGCTTCTGCAGGTGGGTTGGAGGCTATAAGTATTTTACTTAAAAACTTACCTATTAATACAGGTATGGCGTTTATATGCCTGCATGTGTGGTAGTATAAATAAGGATATGGAAATTTCACAATTTAGAGGTCTTATATCTATGTTTTTAAGCAATCCGGCTGGAAAAGCAAATTTGAATATTATAAAGATGGTCCGTCCAGAATTTGCCTTTGAGCTTAGAAACGCGATTCATAAAGTAACAAAAACAAAAAAACAGCAGAAAAATCGGGCATTGATTGGATTAGTAAAAAAAACAATAAAGTGAAACATGTTTGACAGAATATCTAAAAAATAGTTAAATAAAAAAATTATATATATAATATGTGTTTTTCGGCAGAAGCAAGTTTTAGTGCCAGCGTAGTGCTAGGTATAGTAGGAGCAATAACAGTAAAAAAGGTAAAAGAACCTTCGCAATTAGCATTTGCCTGTATCCCTTTTTTATTTGGATTTCAACAGTTTTGTGAAGGTATTTTATGGTTTTCGTTAACGCATAAAGAATATGCTTTTTTGCAACCCATAAGTACTTACCTGTTTTTAATCATTGCCCAAATTGTTTGGCCTACATGGGTTCCTTTTTCTATCATACTTCTTGAAAAAAATCAAACACGAAAAAAAACACTTTATATAATACTGGCTTTAGGTATACTTATCTCTATCTATTTAACGTATTGTTTTTTATTTTATGATGTACAGTCCGAAATAAGCAATCATCATATTAAATACACTCTTAATTTTCCGCATACAACACATTTATTATGGTTAACAGCCTTGTTTTACTTTATACCAACGGTTGTTTCTGCTTTTGTTTCAACTGTTAAACGAATGCACTTTTTAGGAACAGCCATTTTATTATCATGTGTTATAACCCGTTATTTTACAACCCATTATTTTATTTCTATCTGGTGTTTTTTTGCAGCAATTATAAGTGTATTGGTTCTTATGATTATTATTGGTTTACAAAAAAAAACAAAATAATTTAGTTGAACCCAAATGTGTGAATCATGTAATTATCTTATTCTATTTTGTAACTCTTAACTATTACATACCGTCTATCTTTGCTGCACTAATACTTAAAGTGCTACAACTCCAACCACAATGCAAACAATTTTGCTTATTGAAAAAAACAGTTACATTTTAGATAATTTAACAGAATATCTGGAAATGGAAAACTACACTATTTTAGCGAGCAATAATGGAAAAAGGGGACTTCAAATTGCTCAAGAACAAATACCTAATTTAATTATTTGTGATGTTTGGACGCATGAAATGGATGGTCATCAGGTATTGCCGTCGCTATTAAATACAAACAAAACAATTGGAATACCCTTTATTTTTAGCACGTCTATGCCCGACAAAATTAACAGGGCTAGTGCCTTAAAGCTTGGCGCAGATGATTATATTATTAAACCATTTGAAATAGAAATATTATTGAACATGGCAAAAACTTGGATAGCATCCGGAAGCAAAAGATGTAGAAACGCATTACCTATTAAAGTTGCTATTTAATTTATACTAAACGATAATATGTAAATAATGTAATTTTTAAAAAAAATTATATAACTCATTCTCAAACCAAATGCTTCACTTTTGTATCGTTATAAATTATAAACTATAAAACTATAAAAAAATGTACTACGACGGTTATCACTTTGGGGGAATGCACTTGGTATGGTGGTTTCTTTGGCTTATGCTACTTATTTGGGTATTTGCTACACCATTTACAATTCTAGGGTAGCAAAAAAAACACAATACACCATTGGATATTTTAAAAATGCAATTTGCTTCAGGGCAAATTACAACACTAGAATACGGAGAGAAGAAAAAAACATTAGAAGATGATTTAAAAAAATAAAGAAAAAAATAGTTGACCGATTAAATCATGTGAATAAAGAACTTAGTTTGGGTTTTATTATTCCGATTTAATTATAGAAGGCATCACGTTTTTTCGTGATGCTTTTTAATTAAACAATCACTTTACTGTTAAACGATGAACTCACTGGTGCTAGTTTAAAAGCCACAATTATTCATTTAGATAGTAGTTTAAATAAGTTAGAATAAAATCTGGAGGCTCTTCAGCAATTTTTTTTATTAAAAGGATATTTAAAAAAAAATGAAAACAATCAAATACATAAGCTCATTCCTCCTCATTTTATTAGTAATTATAGCTATATGTGTTTTTACATTTCGTGCACAACTAATAAAACATTTTTCGCCCACTGTTCAGCAAATAGGCTATATACATATTGTTGTTAAAAATGACACATCGTATGTAAGCGCAAAACTGGTAGTTCAAAATAATTCGTTTCTTAAAATTGAAATTGATTCAATTTACTACCAAATAACGCTATTTGATAAAACATATCTAAAAAGTAAAAACACACTTCATATTTATATGCCAAAATATGGTAACGACACCATTGATTTTTCATTAAAAATACCATTTGCGGCTATTATTAAAGATTTAAAAATTGAACGAAAAAAAGGCGACAGTACAAGTTATTCTGTAGATATTTCACTTCAATACACTACTATATTTGGGAAAGCTGAACACCCAATTCACCGAACAGCAAAATTAAAAATACCGCAACCTCCCGAATTAAAAATTGTGAACATAAAATGGACGAAGGTACGATTGAAATCAATTAGGGCACTAGCCAAAATAAAAATCATTAATTACAGTCCTGTAACACTTACAATAAAAAACATGCATTATTCTGTAACTATTTTAAAACAAGGTTATCTTAATGGAAATTATACAAAACCAATTATTATTCAACCAAAAGCTACTACATTTATAGAACTTCCTCTAAAAATAAATGTAAAACATATTGGCAAAACATTGTTTCATATACTTATAAATAAAGATTGTTACAATTATACATTAACACTTAATGCCAGCATGGAGTCGTTTGGACCAATACAAGAAACATTTAAAATAGACCTAACAAAAAACGGAATTCTAGAATTGAAAAAGTAATGTGTGAATCTTGTAATTTGTTTTAAAAGTTATATAACAATTTTACACATTCATACACTCATCTTTGTTGTGTTTTAAAAACACATTTACAAAGTGAAATTTTAAAAATGAAAAAATCAACCATATCATACCATGTTCCAAAAATTATAGCTTCTACACTTAATGTTAATTATGTTCCAATTCCTGTTTCAATAAAAACAGAAAAATTTATTACGTATGATGAAAACGGGACAAAAACTTAATTTCCATAAGCCTTTCATAAGCCAACCTCCCGCTGGCAAATACAAAGCATACAGTAAGCAAAATGGCAAGCAGGATATTAACCTGATAAGGAATTTGTTTTTTCATTGTATAATTTTCAGAGATTTAAAAGATATTCTTTGATTATGAAAAATAATAAAAGGTGTGAATAATACAACTTTTAACAAAAGTTGTGTAACACCTATTTTTAAGAAGAAGTGCAATTTTGTAATGGATATAATACATTCATATACTCATATAAAATGGCAATTACTTATTACATGCTACAAATACCTCCGGTATTATTTTTTATATTAATAACCTTATTTGGAGCACTCTTTGGAGGGGTATCTACGTATTTTTTTCGTAAACATATTAGTATAAAAATTCTTCGTTCGCATAACGAGGTAACAGGTTTTCTATTTTTAGCAATTGCAAATTTTTATGCTTTGTTGTTAAGTTTTGCTGTACTAGTGGTGTGGGATCAACTAAACGAAACACGAAGCAATGTGAGCAAGGAAGGCAGTTCCGCACTCGCTTTATATCGCGATATAAAATTTTATCCCGACACATTAGAAGCAAAAAAATTAATGGTTATATATCTTGATTTTGTATATAACGTAATAAATGAAGAGTTCCCAAACATGGAACACATGAAATTAAGCCGCGAAACGCCCGAATCATTTAACCGTGTTTTTTATAAAATGGAACACCTTAATCCAAAAACACCATTTCAAGTGCAATTAGTTTCAGAAATGTTTAACCATTTGAATCAACTTGCAACTTACAGAGGTCTTAGAACTACTTCTATGGAAACAGAAATTTCTCCCCCAATGTGGTTACCTATGATAGCTGGATCAATTATAACTATTTTATGTGCCATGCTGCTTGACATAGAGCATACACGCTTGCATATTATGCTAAACGCAATGTTGGGTATATTTATCGCCATGTTTTTTTTTACTATCATTTTGCTCGACCACCCTTATTCAGGAAGCCAAGGAATTAAGCCAAAATCATATAAGCAAATATTTACCGTAGATCAGTGGGAAAATCAACGAGTACAAACAAATCAACACATTATAAACACAAAAACGCAATGAATAAAATTAACCCCGTAATTATTATATGTTACATATTAGTAACTGTTTTAGCAGCTTGCGAATCACATGAACAAAAAGCCGACGACGCATTTGAAAAAGTAAAATCAGAAAAATTAAAGATGAAAGACACCATTATTATAATGAAAGATGTTGTTCCTAATTCAACTAAAATTGTACAAATAAAAAAAGTAGAAGCCCCTGATGAGTGGACGAAGTTTAAAACTGAAACTGAAAAAAAAATAATGGCAAATGAAATTAAAATTAAACAAATAAAAAGTATACCTAATACTAATTCCAAAGTAATGAAACAATTAATGAGATTAGAAAAAGACAACAACGAGTTGAGAAAAAATATGGATCAATACAAAGAAGAAGCTAAGGTTATATGGGAAACTTTTAAAATAAAAATAAACCATGATGTAAATGATATTAACATTGAACTAAAAGATTTAACAATAAATAACTCAAATTAACAACATAACCAATAACTACATAAGGGGCAAAGCATAAAAAAATATGAAAAATATAAATCGTCAATTAATTCTAAAACGTTTGTTAAACAAATCAAATGTAATAATCGATGATATCGTTTACTTAATGATGCAAGTGTATTCACCTAACAATGATAAATCAGATGCTACAAAAAAAGAAAATTATCGAAGTTTGCTAATTAAACAATTAGAAGAAACTGAAAAAAACAATAATTTACACTAAACAAAACTACTATTAATATGGAAACTGAAAAAAAAAAATTAAATGCAAAAATATTAGCAATTACAATCAGGATAAATGATCAGTTTCCTGAACTATCAAAATATATCGAAGAAATGCCTGTTACTATTCCAAATGAACAGCATCCAAAAATAACACAAACTAACTTAGAAACATATTATAATTCATTAAGTTCCATACTGAACAAATACATATTAGAACACCCTGAAAATAAAACTAAAACCTGTGAATGATGCAACAATAATAATAAGTTGTATAACATAATTAAGAGCTGTTATCCTCACCTTTGTACTGTTGTGAAAATAAATTCTCAACGTAAAATAAAATGAAAATGAAAAATATTGAAAATCACAAAAAAGCTGCAATGCACTTAGAAGAAGCTGCAAAAAGTCATCACGAAGCAGCTAAACATCAGGAAGAAGGAAATCTTGACAAAGCTGCTAGCTGCACAGTTAAAGCACACGGTCATTCAACTCTTGCAGCTGAGGCTCAAAGAGAAGTTTTAAAAAGCCAAGCTGTAAAAAAATAAATGTTGGTAATATATGCTAACAATTAATTAAAAAAAGCACTTGCATTTTATAATGAAAGTGCTTTTTTTAATTGAAATTATTCAACTAAAATACATTGATAAATTACTATCTATTTTACACCCTTTACCACTAAAATATAATTTTAATTTATGAGCAAAATAAAACCTGTGAATGATGTAATATATTACCAAAGTTATGTAACATAATTAACCTAAAAACGCCACACCTTTGTCATGTGAAAATTAATTCACAACAAATACATACAACATGAAAAATACAACTGAATTAAAAGGTGACTGGAACGTTACAAAAGGAAAGTTAAAACAAAAATTTGCAATCCTTACCGATAGCGATATGCTATTAGTTGAAGGCAAACAAGATGAATTGTTTGGAAGGCTGCAAGCTAAATTAGGTAAAACAAAAGAAGAAATACATAAACTAATTTCTGAATTGTAAATTTAATATCATTCATCAACTATCAATTTAATT
>CANFLQ010000101.1 GCA_947447995.1 Bacteroidota bacterium
CTGTTTTTGTTTTTCCAGTATTTTTTCGTCGGGTTGTTTGTATTCGCTTTGTTGCTGGTTGTTTTGTTGATTATCGTTTTTAATTTTTTCTACACGTTTTTGCAGTTCTTTTTGTTTGTCGAGCAAATCCTGAAGTTTCTTTTTTTCTTCCCAGGTAAGTACTTTTTTCTCAGCTACTTTGCGTTGTAAGTCGCTCAATTCCTTTTGAACACTTTTTGCCTCTATGATGCTTTTTTCAAGGTCATCTTTAATTTTATTATTGTTTGCTTCGGTATTTTTATCCAACTCATTTAATGTTGGCGCTTTAAAGATCATTTTTTGTGAGCGTGTAGATTTACTGCCTGTAACGCCATCATTGTCCCACACTTCAAAATAATATTCGATTTGATCGCCAGGCGAAATGCCCAATTCGTTCATATCCCAGTAATGGAAAAACTGATCCTGAGTAGTTGTATTATTAATGGCAACAACTTTAGAATTGGTGGTTAGTTTTTTATAACTATCACTGGCAGCGGAATCGTTGTAGGAGATGTAACGGTAATTAAATGTTAATTTGTTAAAGCCATAATCGTCTTTCACTTCACCACTGAACGAAATATGTTTGGTTGAGTTGGAATCTTTTTTCTCTTCCACATTAATTTCAGGAAAAGCATCGGGAATAACATTGATGTTATACGATATAGAGTCTTTATTTTTAAGATAACTGTTGGATGTGGTGACGGCATACGTTTTATCCCAGAACAGCTTTGTTGAATAGCTATACGTATTCTCCGACAAAGGCGAAACAATGAATGAAGTATCATTAAAGTGGATACGCAGTTGATCTGTATTTTGTGTATGAAAATCCCAATCCGCTTTTGTACCTGCCGGTACAACAAGGTTTCCGGTGTTTTTAATCACTTCACTTTTTTTATTCAGGTATTTCGGATAAACAAGTGAAACTTCAAAGTCTAATAAAATAGGGTTAGGCAAAGCAATCAGTTCATATTCTTTGGATTTAAAACCATCGGCGCTAAACTGAAATGCTGTGTTTTTTTGTACGTTTTTAAATGTATAATTAAAATTGACAATGCTCCCTTCTTTGTCCATTTTAAAGGCATTTCCGTCAATTTCAACATATATATTATCAGGAATTTCGTTACCTGTTAATTTCACTTTCAGCTCAAAGTCTTGCTGAGCAACGGTTTTCAAATTATTATTTAAAATTACAAATTGAAACGGTGATTCTTTTTCAAAATAATCGTTGTGTTTCACAAGTCGCTTTGCGCCGTCTTTAAGGATACCCGGCGCACGAAATGAAATTATTACAATTAATAAAACCGGGATAAGTGCATATTTTAAATACTTTTTATTTTCTGAAAAATCAATGGCAGAAGAGAACGGAACAGGTTTTAAGTCTTTTATTTTTTGATCGATGCTTGCTTCCAGCAATGAATCATGAATATGGATATTTGCACCCGATTGACTTTGCTGTTGCAATTGCAATACATTCATCAATTTATCCTGAACATTGGAAAAGTGCTTTCCTATTATGTTTGCAGCTTCCTGGTGCGACATTAACTTTCCTAACTTATATAATTTTGAAAGCGGAATTGCAATGTATTTAACAATGATAAATGTGCTAACCGTAATGAAAGAATAAAATAAAACGGAGCGTACCGCAGTATTAAAATGGGCGTAATATTCGGTAACAGTAAGGGAAATGAAAGACAACAACAACAAACCACTACTATAGATCAAACCGCGAAGCAGCTGATTTTTATAGTATTTACGTATAAATTCGTCTAACTTTTCAATTAAACTTTGGTAGGTGGGTTGTATCATTTTAAAACCGGACGCAAAAAAAAAATCAATTTCGAATCCTAACAAAGATACATATAGTTAAAGTGTTTCCCAATGAGGAAGAAATAAATTTTTACCGTATTTTATGCTCTTCAATGGAAATTATTCGTTGGATTTCATGTAATAGCTCGGGAATATCTTTTGTTACAGTATTCCAAACTACATCGTAATCAATTCCAAAATAATTATGAATTAAAACATCCCTCATACCTGCCATTTCTTCCCAAGGTATTTGCGGATAATTGACGCGTAAATCGTCAGGTAATTTTTTAGTTGCTTCACCAATTATTTCAAGGCTTCTGACAATACCTTTGCCCAATAATTCGTTATCAATAATATCTTGCTGAGTTTTACCCTGAACTACTCCTTTTACAAAAGCACATTCATGTTCAATATGTCTTAAAAAATCAAGCTGCTAAGGCAACATATTCTACTTCTTGTTGTATATATTTACCAATGAATTTATTTAACGATTGAGGGGTTACTATCTCTACATGGCGACCAAGAGTAGTTTTTAAAAAGGTTGCCAAACCAACAAAGTTTTTGAGTGTTTTATATTCGGGTTTAAAGTGAATATAAAAATCTATATCGCTAGTATCTTTCACTTCATCTCTTGCAAATGAACCGAAAACGCCTAACTGTAGCACCCCAAAAGCAGCAATTTTGCTTTGATTGAACAGCAGTATTTCAATAAGTTCCTTTTTTGTGCTTACAGGTTTCATTCTACTAAAGTAGTAAAAAATTAGTACTTAGATATTCTTCTCAATAATCTCGCCAATGAGCTTGCCTTCTATCAAAAAACCATCATGACCATAAGGGGAATCAATTTCTACGAATATAGAATTGGGAATGTGTTGTGCAAGGAATTTTTGTTCGGCAACGGGACAAAGCATATCACTTGATATACCAATTATAAGAGTTTTTGTTTTTATGCTATTTAAAACGCTTTCCAATTTACCTCTGTTGCGAGAGATATTATGACTATCCATAGCCTTTGTTAAAACCCAATAACCGTAAGCATTGAAACGTTTCACTAATTTATCGCCTTGATAATGTAGGTAAGAACTGGCTTTGTAATTATCCAATTTTTGTTCATTATCCGTTTGGTTTTTTACATACGTTTCATAATTACGATACATAAGCATTCCAATTGCTCTGGCCGTTTTTAAACCATTTGCACCTGCATTCGCATTCATATCTCGCCATGTTGGGTCGGTTTCTATTGCAAGGCGTTGAGCGGTATGTACTGCTATTCCCCAAGCCGATTCCTTACCATTAGTTGATATCAATATCATTTTATCAAAAACATTCGGTTCAGTTAAAACCCATTCCATTGGCTGATATCCGCCCATAGAACCACCAATGATAGTATCTATTTTTTCGATGCCCAAATGTTTTCTTAACGCAATGTGCATTTGCACCATATCGCGTATGGTAACTTGCGGAAATGTACTAAAATAAGGCTGTTTGGTTATAGGGTCTATGGATACTGCACTGGAAGAGCCATAAGGAGAACCTAAAATATTTGCACAAACGATAAAATGTTGTTTGGGATTATATTTTTTTCCTTCGCCGCAAAGGGAAGCCCACCAATCAAATACATCGGAATTAGCAGTAAGTGCGTGACAAACCCAAATAACATTGCTCTTGTCGGCATTAAGCGTTCCATACGTATGATATGCCACCTCAACTGCCGGCAATGTTCCGCCGGTTTCTAGTTTTAAAGGATGGTTATAAGTGTATAATTGTTTATTCATAAGCATAATTATCTTCAAGAATTTCAATTAGAAATTCCAAAGAATAAATTTTATACCTGCAAAACTAATCAAATTTTCGGCTAATTACTTACCTTTATAATCCATAAAATAAATAATTATGAAAATAGAATTAAAACGACTGGACAAGGCTTTTCATTTTGAAGCAAAGGACGACAGTGGCCACGCTGTTCAGATAGATGCCGGTGAAAACATAGGAGGCGGAAATAAAGGAGTGCGCCCTATGCAAATGCTGTTAATGGGACTTGGGGGATGTAGCGCAATAGACATTGTAATGATTTTACAAAAACAACGACAAGTAATTGAGAATTTTGAAATCAGTATTGATGGGGAAAGAGAAAAAGGAAAAGAGCCGTCGTTATGGGAAACGGTGCAAATAAATTTTAAATTAAAAGGTCAGATAGATCCGGAAAAGGCTGCACGTGCTGTTGCGCTGTCGATGGATAAATATTGCAGTGTATCTAAAACACTGGAATTGGCAGGTGCTAAAATCACTTACAAGGTAACTATAAACGAATAATCAGTATTCCAACAGATTACAGAATTATTAGAGTACCTTTGTATTCTGTGGTAACACAAAAATTAACCACATAGATTCATAGAAAAAGAGAAGGCAGAGAAAAATCATTTTTACACATAGCCTTTCTATCTTTCCCCGATTTATCGGGGAACTATAAAAACTTTGAATAAAATAAAAACTATGTTTCTATGTGGTTAAAAAATACTACAGGAACAACAGCAATAAATATAAAACAACTACATTTTGAAGTTCATCGATTTTAATTTTGAGAGCAACCTGCAAGAAGGACTTGACTCCATGGGTTTTGAAAACCCTACCCCAATACAAGAACAAGCAATACCCATCATATTAAGTGGCAAAGATCTTATCGGTTGTGCACAAACCGGCACCGGTAAAACAGCAGCTTTTGTGCTTCCTATTTTAAATAAACTGGCTAAAAACCCTACCGATACTACCAATACCCTTATCATTGTTCCTACTCGTGAGCTGGCTTTACAGATAGATCAAGCATTGCAAGGTTTTTCTTATTTTACTTCCGTAAGTTCACTTGCCATTTATGGCGGTAGCGACGGTAGCGCTTTTGAACGCGAACGACGCGCACTCACCGAAGGTGCAAACATTATTATTGCTACTCCCGGAAGGTTTATGGCCCACTTAAATATGGGTTATGTGAAGTTGGATAACATTCAACATTTAATATTGGATGAAGCCGACAGAATGTTGGATATGGGTTTTGTAGATGATATTTTAAAGATTACAACTTACTTACCAAAGGTCAGACAAACATTGATGTTTTCGGCTACCATGGCACCAAAAATAAGAACACTTGCTACCAAACTATTAAATAACCCTGAACAAATAAGTATTTCCATTTCAAAACCTGCTGCAGGTGTGGTACAAGGCGCATATTTGGTTTACGATGCTCAAAAAAACAACCTGATAAAATCATTACTGGAAGGAAAAGACCTAAGCAGTGTTATCATATTTGTTTCCACTAAAATTAAAGTGAAAGAGCTGGAACGTGATATGATTAAAGCGGGATTAAAAGCCAAAGCCATTC
This sequence comes from Bacteroidota bacterium, assembly GCA_947447995.1. Taxonomy (GTDB): domain Bacteria; phylum Bacteroidota; class Bacteroidia; order 2-12-FULL-35-15; family 2-12-FULL-35-15; genus 2-12-FULL-35-15. The sequence continues at coordinate 5,198 of CANFLQ010000101.1, forward strand.
ATTCCGACCTTGAACAAGGCGAACGCGAAGAGGTATTGCGTAATTTCAGAAGTAAAAAATTACAAATATTGGTTGCTACCGATATTCTTTCCCGTGGTATTGATATTGAAGACATTGGATTGGTAATTAATTACGATGTTCCCGGCGATCCGGCAGATTACATTCACCGCATTGGCCGAACTGCCCGTGCTGCATCTACAGGTGTTGCACTTACCTTCATCAATGAATACGATCAACAAAAATTTGCACAGATAGAAGAATTGATTGGTGCTTCAATAAACAAGATTCCTAATCCCGAAAGCATTGGCTCCGGACCAGTTTATGACCCCTCACTAAAAATAAAACGACCGTTTACTAAAAAACCCGGAAGTTTTAATAAGGATAGAAGACCTGCGAGGAAGTAGTTTGTGATGTGCTGATATTTGATTGGTTTGATTTAAAAAATTTGAAGCAGTCGGCACTTATAATCCTAAATTAAACTCTCAATTTTTGAGATAATGCGTGTGTTGCCAAAAACACTATTTTTCTATACCTTTGTATAAATGTCTATAAAACATGAACTACAAAATATCATTTCAGGAAATGGACTTGTTAGGTATGGAAAAAATATCCAAACAATCACTAACTACCTTAGAGGAAAAAAAGAAACAGTTTCAAACCTTAAAAAGGACGAGTTCAACAAGAACGAAGAAACGAAAATCTTAATCGATTTCATAAACAAATCAAATTTATGGTTTACCAAAATTGATAATTCAAAATATGTTGGCGAAGGTGCAGAACAAAAGATTTATGAGTTTGAGAATCCCAACTTTGTTCTAAAGTTAAACGATAGTATTTTCTATTCTTCTTGGTTTGATTATCTGAACAACCTGCTTATTCATAATTATTTTTTTTCACACTTATCTTATGAACTGATTGGTTTTAGGCTTATTGATAATAAGCTTAACGCAGTTGTTAAACAGCCCTTTGTAAAAGCTACAGAAAGCACCAACCTTCAAAATGTTAAAGATTTTTTATCTGCTAATGGATTTTTAAATAAAAAGGATAATGATTATTTTCATCCCTATTTAGGTATAATTTTAGAAGATTTACACGATGAAAATGTATTAACAAGTGATGGGTGCTTGCAATTTATTGATACGGTTTTTTACTTAACCGACAGGTTTTATGAAGAATGATAATTAGACTATCAATAGGGAAAAGACTAATAAAAGTGAATGTGCTGATTAGTTGAGATGCTGATACCTGATTAAAATTTGGATAACTCCTATTTATGCCAGTAATGGAACAATAAACTCCTCCATATTATTGGGACTTATAACAGCAGTGCTGGTTGGAGAGTAGTTGTTGGTAAATGTTTTTGTGATGGTTGTTTTTTTCTTCGGATTCCATTTAAACTCCCATACCGCAATATCATTGCCGGTTACCTCTAAATAATCTAATTCCTGCTGTGCTGCGGTTCTCCAAAAATAAGTATTACAATAGTTTTGATGGTAGTGATTAAACTTTATACGTTCACTAATAATGTAATTTTCCCACAAAGCACCCACATCATTACGAGATGCTAAGGGGCTGAATTGATTGATAACCGCATTGCGAATTCCGTTATCCACGAAGTAAATTTTTTTGGATTTTTTTAATTCGTTTCTCAGATTTCTGCTAAAAGAATTTAGACGAAAAATAACAAATGCTTTTTCTAAAAGTTGGATGTACTTCTCCACTGTTTCTTTATCCAAACCACATATTTGACTCAACTCGTTGAAGGAAACTTCACTACCAATTTGAAAAGCCAACGCTTGCACCAACTTCTCCAATTTATCTGGTTTTTGAATGCGCTCCCATGTCAATATATCTTTATACAAATAGCTATCTGCTAACGATTTTATAATGTCTTTGGCGTTTTCAGGATTATTAATTACATCTGGATAAGAACCATATATCAAGCGGTTTTCCAACAAACGCTTTTCTATTAATAAACCCTGTTCATTTACCATTTCCTCAAACGATATAGGATACATCATAAACTCCCACTTACGACCAGTAAGCGGTTCTTTTATTTTATTTGCCAATTCAAATGAAGAAGAGCCGGTTGCAATAACCTTCACGTTTTTTAATTGATCCGTAATTATTTTTATGCAAATACCAATATTTTCGATACGTTGAGCTTCATCAATAATCACAAATGAATGTTTTCCTATAATGGATTTTAATTTGGTTGCGTTGGGGTTAGCCAGTATTTGCCTAACATCGGTATCATCACCATTCAGCCAAAGCGCATTTTCAGAATCAAACAATTGATGTAATAAGGTTGTTTTTCCAACCTGACGGGGCCCAAGCAGAATAATTGCTTTATTATCCTTTAGCTTTTTTTGAATTTGTTTTATAAGCAAGCGATTAATCATATTGTAAAATTATAATAATTTTCGGTTACAACCGAAAATTATTATAATATATTTCGGTTGTAACCGAAAATTATTGTTTTTTGTGTAATTAATGAATATTCAAAATTGCTGAAAATATTTATCAGGAAATTAATGTCATTTAACATACATTTATATATACTTATTTTAGCAAACTAATTAATAAAACATGAAAATTTACATCATTACTTTAATTGCTGTATTATTGGCTCCCTGTCAGCAAAAATCTATTACTACAGACATGGCTACAATTGGAAAAGATAAATTTGAATTGATACAAAAAGGAGAACAAGCATTTTTAATTGTAAATTCAAAAAGTATTAAAATAGAAGGAAATCTAAAGCTAACGCCACCATGTTATTTTTTGAGAGGAAATGGTAAAATCCAATCGTTTGCTTATACCGATGTTAAAGCGGATAAGGTGCTAATCATTATTGGAAACATTGCCGGTAATGATGACAAAAAACAGTACGGAGTTGACAACAATCTAATTTGCGGTAAAAAAATACAAGGGCTTGTATTAAAAGGCAATAAAGCTGTTTTAACCGAAAAAACTATTGATGGGGCTTTATCCTGCAAAGACAATGGTTTAGATGAAAAAGATTTTTGGTTTTTTGCGCATCCACAAAAAAAATAACGCGTCCATTTTTTAACCTCTAAAACACTAAGTTCACCAAGATACGATTAGAAAAAAACTCCGTGAATCTTAGTGTTCTCAGTGTCTTAGTGGTAAAAACCTACTTCGCTTTCACCAATTTCGGATACATTTTTTCGCGCAATGCTTTGATGTTCTCATCGTTGATGTATTCATCGTAGCTCATGCGTTTATCAATGATGCCCGATGGCGTTAATTCAATGATACGGTTGGCAACGGTTTGCACAAACTCATGATCGTGAGAAGTAAACAAAGCAATGTGTTTCCAGTCTTTCAAAGCATTATTAAATGCGGTGATAGACTCTAAATCCAAGTGATTGGTAGGTTCATCCAATATCAAACAATTGGCATTGGTAAGCATCATGCGGGATACCATGCAACGCACTTTTTCTCCTCCCGAAAGTACATTACACATTTTAAATGTTTCTTCACCGGAAAACAACATTTTACCTAAAAATCCACGGATATAGGTTTCGTCTTTATCTTTTGAGAACTGACGTAACCAATCGATCAGGTTTAATTGTGCATCGGTAAAAAATTTTGAGTTATCATTGGGTAAATATGATTTTGTAATGGTGCTTCCCCAGGTTGCGGTTCCTGAATCTGCTTGCAGTTCATCAGCCATGATCTCAAAAAAGGCAGTAATAGCAACATGTTCCTTGGAAAGGATAACAACTTTATCGCCTTTACCTAAAGTAAATGTAATGTCTTTAAAATACGGAACGCCTTCGGGCGATGATTTGGCAAGGTTTTCAACGGCAAGCATTTGATCACCACAATCACGATCGGCTCTAAAAATAATACCTGGATATTTTCTGGTACTTGGTTTTATTTCATCAATCACTAATTTTTCCAACAACTTTTTACGGCTGGTAGCTTGTTTTGATTTAGAAGCATTGGCACTGAAACGCTCCACAAAGTCCTGCAACTCCTTACGTTTATCTTCAATTTTTTTATTCTGATCGGAACGTTGACGCAATGCCAATTGGCTGGATTCATACCAAAACTGATAGTTACCGGTGTACAATGATATTTTATTGAAGTCGATGTCCGCAATGTGCGAACAAACAGCGTTCAGGAAGTGACGATCGTGGGAAACAACAATAACGATGTTCTCAAAATTGGCTAAAAATTTTTCTAGCCAGGCAATGGTTTCCACGTCCAAATCGTTGGTAGGCTCATCGAGTAATAAAATATCGGGGTTACCGAATAAAGCTTGTGCCAATAATACACGCACTTTTTCTTTACCATTTAGTTCACTCATTAATTTACCGTGAAAGGTTTCTTTCACACCTAAATCGCTAAGCATATTGGCGGCATCACTTTCAAAGTTCCAGCCATTCATTTCTGCAAAAACATTTTCTAGTTCAGCAGCTTTAACACCATCCGCATCGCTAAAATCTTCTTTCGCATAAATGGCATCTTTTTGTTGCATTACATTCCACAATTTTTTATTTCCCATCATTACAGTTTGCAAAACAGGAAATTCATCAAAGGCAAAGTGATTTTGACTAAGCACACTCATACGTTCGCCGGGAGTAATGGAAACCTGACCTGTGGTAGGTTCAATTTCTCCGGAAAGGATTTTCATGA
>CANFLQ010000102.1 GCA_947447995.1 Bacteroidota bacterium
CCACAAAATCCCATTAAGTTGGGATTTTTTTATTTTAGTATCTATCCTAATAATTTTGTATTTAGTAACCCATTCACCCTAAAACCCTTTTGGTGGTTCACCTTTCGGAAAAGCTAAAACTGAAAAAAAGGAAAATATAAAAATAAATAGTATTGATTTTATTCTCATTTATTTTAAAAAATGTATTAACACCACAAGGGATATAGGGATATATTTTTGAATTGATTTTGAAAATATACACTACATTTGATTTACTTAAATTGGATTTTATAAAAGATGGACGACTTAAAAATTACCCTCATTCAGGCGGATCTTCACTGGGAAAACAAGGAAAAAAATTTTGATACGTTTTCCAATAAAATAAAAGCCATTTCGGAATCAACGGATCTTATTGTGCTCCCCGAAATGTTTAGCACTGGCTTTAGTATGGATTCCAAAAAACTTGCTGAAACCATGAACGGTGATACCGTTAGCTGGATGAGAACCATGGCAGTAAAAAAAAATTGCGCAATAACTGGAAGTTTTATTTGTGAAGAAGATGGCAATTATTTCAACCGTTTAGTATGGATGAATCCTGGTGGAACATGTACGCATTATAACAAACGTCACTTGTTTCGTATGGGCAATGAACACAGCCATTACAGCCCAGGTGAAAATAAAATAATTGTTGATTTAAAAGGTTGGAAAATTTGTCCGCTTATTTGTTATGACTTGAGGTTTCCAGTGTGGAGTAGGAATCAGCGAACAGCAAATAGCGAACAGTTAATAGAAAAAAGAGGAAAATTATATTCTGACGAAAACACTCATCCGCAATCGAACTTCCACAATCCGCAATACCAATACGATGTGCTTATTTATGTTGCCAATTGGCCCGAAAAACGTGCGCATCCATGGAAAACATTACTATTAGCACGTGCTATCGAAAACCAATGTTATGTAGTTGGGTTGAACAGAGTTGGTAATGATGGAAACAATTTTTCTCATTCTGGCGATTCGGCTATTATTAATGCTAAAGGCGAAATTATCAGTAATATCAACCCTTTTGAAGAAAGCGTTAAAACAATTACTATTTGTTTTGATGAACTTGAAAGTTTTAGAAAGTCATTTCCTGCAATATTAGATGCGGATAATTTTAATGTAATTTATAGCGATTAGTTAATAGGAAGGGTATAGCTTTTTTTCTGATAACTATTTTCCTGTGTGCTGTTAATTAATAACTAATTTTCCATTCTAAATCCAAATCCCAATTGGAACGCACTTGAATAAGTTCTGGATAATAGATTACTTTTTCGGGGTATTGTTTAATTGAAAGATTGCCTGTATCCCATTTGCCATTGACGTTTTCGTCAATAACAATTTTTAATTTATATTTTTGAGGGTAAAGATATTCGTAATAAATAGTTTCATTATTACTACAAACGCTTTCACGTATTTTATTTTCTTTTTCGTCGAGTAATTGTAAAATATAATTGGGTTTTGTTGCGGCTTTATTATCAATACCTTCAGGTATAATTAATTTTAATTTACAATTTCCATAAAACTTTTCTTCACGGGTTTTAAAATCAATTTTTAGTGTATCGTTCTTTAATCCAAAAATATCGGTAAATATACCAGAAGGAATAAATAAATGATAATTGGTATTTGGGTTGAGTTTTGGGCTAGATCCTGAATAAACTAATTTTAAAATATTCTGTATTTTTAACCTTTCATAACCTAACATATCCGTTTTTTTGTAGGGGAGAGAATCTTGTTTAAAATCAATTTTTTCTACTGTTTTAATAGTATCTATCAGATTATTGAATATCAAATTAATTTCCGAATTCAGATCAAAATTTTGATTTCCCTTTGGGCTATTTAATAGTGTAAAATTTAATGGGTTGCGATTATTTTTTACAGCATCTTCTTTTTTGATTAGTTTAAATTCAACTGTATCTAAAACTTTATTTCCATTGCTTACCTCCAAAAACAAGGAATCTTTGCTAATGTTTTTGAACCAATACACAAGCGTATCTTTATTTACAGATGGCGCATAAAAAACATCTCCATTAATAAACGTATAATTAATTGGTTTTAAAGTAATACTGTCGCCAGGTTTATTAAATATAAACGTAACTTTTCCAAATGAGTTATACTGATATTTTTTCAAAAATAGTTTTTTGGGAAGTTCTTGAAACATCTCTATATGGACATTTTGTTTTGTAGTAATATCAATCAATGTATCAATAAAAGCAATACTTTCCAATTCCGAATCGTATTTATAATTGGCGTTGACATCTTTTAGAGCCCGTATTTTATATTTTCCTGCACGGATGTTATTTATCTGAAACGAGCCGTCGTCCTTTGTTTTTGCAAAATAGGCCGGCAAGCTTTTATAAACGGCACTATCTTTTAAATCGCTGTAAAGCATTACCAGTATACCCTTTTCGGTTTTATGATCAAAAGCCAGTTCAACTTTTCCATTAAGTTTTAACGAATCAATATAACTTCCTGTAGAAAATATATAACTAAAGTTTTCGTTGGGATTGTTTTCGTTGATATCCTGAATAGCATTGCCCAAACTAATACAATATGTTGTATAGTCTTTCAAAACCTCTTTGCCGTTAAATTCAATAATTAGTGATTTACCTTTTATATTTATATCAGGCGTATATTGCAAAGGAGGTGAAATAATCAGTTGATTATTCAAGTCTTTTAATTGAATAAATTCATCAAAAACAATTTCTATAGTTTTGCTTTTGAAATTTAAAGACGCACTATCAGGAGTATATCTCAGGGCTTGTGGCGGAGTTGTATCCTTTTTTCCTCCGCCTAGAGTTACCACCTGTGCGCAGGATGCAAGCAATATAATGCCAATACAAAATAAAATGTACTTCTTAAAATTATATACTTTTATACTTTGCATCCTATGTTATAAAAAACTAAATAGTCCAAACTAAAAAATTTGGACTATATTCTAAATTTGTGTAAAGATAATAGAATTCATTTAATTGGCTGCATAAGCAATAGTAGCAATGCTTATTTTAATATTGGGTATCTGCAACAAGGTTTGTGCGCATGCTTCTAGCGTTGCTCCAGTGGTGATTACATCGTCTACCATCAAAATATGTTTTCCTGCCAAATCAATTGTATCACGCAATTGAAAAATAGATGCTACATTTTGCCAACGGCGATAACGCGATTTTTTTGTTTGTGATTCGGATTCAAATGCTCTAAAAAGTACATTCAGTTTAGCTTTGGCATTCAAACTTTGTGCTAATCCTTGTGCAAAAGTATCACTTTGATTATAACCGCGTTTCTTTTTCTTTTTGGCATGCAAAGGAACTGGAATAACTATTTCAACTGTATTAAAATCGGCACATAGCTTAAGTTCATCGCCGTATAATTTACCAACTGTAAAGCCAATTTCTTTATAACCTTTGTATTTAAGCTGATGAATAAGGTGTTGCACTTTACCTCCTTTATTAAATCCGTATAAGGCTGCGCCAGAATGGATTTTAACACGTCCCCAAAATATTTTTGCAATTGGATTATTTGGTTGTAAATGATAATTGGTTTTAGGTAAATGATAAATGCAAGCAGCGCAAATATTAACTTCCTGTTTATACAAACTTTTTCCGCAGGCGGCACAAACCTTAGGAAATATCAATGAAATAAAATCGTTTATCACATGTTTTTTATTTTACAATTAAAATATATTACTTTTGCAATATATAAATTAATAACTAATTATACTATAATGGAAACAAATATCAATAAACCTAAGGAAGAGAAAAAAGATAATAAAATTATCTTTTTTATATTGATAGCTCTACTTGCCCTTGGAAATGGAGCCTTTGCTTGGCTATGGTTACAGGAACGCGGACGGGCAAACTCTGAAGTAATAGTTAAAGAACAAGTAATAGTTGAACGGGATAATGTAAAAGCGGATTTATTGGATTTGCAAGAACAATATGCAACTTTACAAACAAATGATAAAGAAGTACAAGCTGAATTAGATGCTAAACGCGCTGAAATTGCAACTTTATTAGAAGAAGCGGATAAACATAAAGACGACGCTTCAATAATTGCCAAATTACGTAAAGAAACTGTGTCATTGCGTAAGATAATGAAACATTATATTGTTGAAATTGATTCTTTGAACACCTTAAATAAAACTATTGTTGCCGAAAAAGATAAAATTTCTGAAGATCTTAATTCGGAAAGAGGTAAAAGCACGCAATTAACTAAAGACAAAAGTGATTTACAAAATACAGTGAATATGGCTTCAATTTTAAAAGCAAATACTCCAAAAGCTGAAGGTGTTAAATTTAAGTCGGGTGGTAAAAAAGAGTCAGAAACAAATAAAGCATCTCGTGTAGAAAAAATAAAAGTGTCATTTACTTTATCCGAAAACAAAGTTGCAAAAGCAGGAGTTAAAGCTGTTTATGTTCGTATTGTTTCGCCTGATGGTAAAGAGGTGTGTAAATCGGCAGACGATGCCAATATGTTTAACTACGAAGGGTCAAAAGGATATTTTGCAGGTATGAAAGAAATAGATTATTCAAATACCGCGCTTGGAGTTGATATTTTTTGTGCAAATCCAAACGGATTTATTCCTGGTAAATACTTAATAGATATTGCATGCGAAAATGTAATTATTGGGCAAACAAGTATTACTTTGAAATAGGAAGTTATGTTAACATACGATTACAAAAAGAGGCTGTCTCAAAAGTGATGACAGCCTCTTTTTTATTACGTTTTAAGATTTTAATTTTTTAGACTTATTCTTTCACTTGCTCTCCATACACCCATTTTTCCTCTTTAGTAAACGCACCATTTTCATTATATATTTTCCATATTCCCTCTTTAAAATAATCAACTTTATAAGGATTATATTTTAATTGACCTTCTGCTTTCAAATTACCATTTTCAAAATACTCTTTTTGGGAATATATATTTTTTTTTGCATTTATCAATTCAAATATCTCTTGAGGTTTGCCATCTTCAGCATACGATTTACGCATAATTAAATATTCCATCGACTTCGCGTTTTCCATCGTATATTCAATTTGTCCGTTTGGATAATAGTCGGTAGTAGCTAAAACATTTCCCTTTAAATATATAAATTCGGACTTTATTTTTCCATCTGGATAATATAATTGAAGGAAACTTTTGTTAAGATCGGTTTCTTTAAACGTACGTTCAAGTGTACCATTTTCATAATAATTTTTGTATAATTTCAACTGTCCATCTTCGTAATATCCTTTGTGTAAAAGTTTTCCGCTTTCATAAAAATCGGATACCCAACCCTGACAAGCATAGCCTTTTTTAGAATTTCGTAATGAGTCTCCTCCAATATTAGCATTCAATTTGTCGTACATCTTTATCCCATACACAGGGTCAACCACTTTTTCTGCTTTATATTTGGTTATCTCTTCGATATTGCCAAATAATTGAGAAAATACAGGTTTAATTGTACATACAAAAAATAAAAGGAGTACACATTTTTTCATATTAATAACAATACTTCTTTTAATCCTTTTTTTAAATAAAAAAATTATTGCAATTTTGATTTCAAATTTTTCATAAATTTGGTAGCATACACAAAATCACACACCTCTTTGTTCTCGGTTTTTAAAATATCCAAATTACTTCCCTCCCACCAATTCTCTCCTTTATAAATAAATAAAATTTTATCCGCCATTTCTATCACCGAATTCATATCATGTGTAATAACAATGGTGGTTATATTATATTCCTCGGTAATTTCCTGTATCAAATTATCAATTACAATGGAGGTTTTGGGGTCAAGCCCAGAATTAGGTTCATCGCAAAATAAATATTTAGGTTGAACCGAAATAGCCCTAGCAATAGCCACACGTTTTTTCATTCCACCGCTTAATTCAGAAGGGTAAAGTTTGTTAACATTATCCAAATTTACCCTCTGCAAACAAAAATTAGCTCGGTCTTTTCTTTCTGATTCCGACATATTAGTAAGCATGGATAATGGGAACATCACATTTTGCTCTACCGTTTGCGAATCGAATAATGCGGCACCTTGAAATAACATTCCAATATCCTTACGAATCTCTTTTTTACCCGTAAAATTCAATTCGTAAAAGGATCGTCCATCAAACAACACTTCTCCCGAATCTGGCTCGCTTAATCCTACCATGGACCTTATTAACGTAGTTTTACCTGAACCGCTTTCGCCAATGATAATATTGGTTTTACCCGTTTCAAATGAGAACGAAATATCGCTGACAATTTTACGCCCATTAAAGGATTTTGATATTTTTTTTATTTCTATCATGCCAATAACATTTGAGTTAAAATCAAATCAAAAGTTAAAATAAGAATGGCACTATATACAACACCTTTGGTACTAGATCGCCCTACCTCCAAAGCCCCACCTCTGGTGTAATAACCATGATAGGCAGGAACCGACGCCATTATAAAAGCAAAAACAGCAGCCTTTATCAGAGCATACGTTACGTTATACGGTTTAAATTGATAGGTAATACCAAACACGTATTCATAATCACTTACAACACCTGTTAACACGCCAAATATATAACCACCAAGAATACCTAAAAACATAGAAAAAATAATAAGAATAGGATTAAACAATACGGCGGCAACTATTTTAGGAAGGATTAAATATCCAGCCGAATTGATCCCCATAATTTCTAAAGCATCTACCTGTTCAGAAACTTTCATGGTGCCAATTTCAGAAGCAATACTAGAACCTATTTTTCCTGCCAAGATTAAACTCACAATTGCTGGTGAAAACTCCAGTATCATGGAATCACGAACAGCAACACCAACCGAATAAAGTGGTATTAAAGGGTTTTCAAAACTAAAGGCTGATTGTATAGTAATTACAGCGCCAATAAATATAGAAATGATGGCAACAATGCCCAATGACCCAATTCCAAGGTTATAAATTTCCTCAAAAATCCTATCTCGGAAAATTGCCATTTTTTCGGGTTTTCCGAAGGCGCGCTTCATCAATAAAAAATACCTTCCTAGGTGATAAAAAATATTCATGTATTCTTTTAATTTTGTCTAAAAATACCAAAAATTAGCAAATAATCTCTATTTGATAATCCTGTTAACTTCTTAATACGTTAAAGCATTATATTTGCACTTCACTTTTTATTACACTATACGTATGAAACACTTTTTGGTTATCACTTTATTTTTAACTGTTGTTTTGTTTTCAGGCTGCCATAAACTAAGTAAAAAAAAATGTGGAGATTGTCCAAAATGGAACAAATTAAACTTGCCTAAAGAAATTTGCAACAAAATTTAGCAGTTTGTTTCCCATACAAATTTCTACTATTTTTTGTATCTGTTATTGCTGCGGCTTTGTGTAATATTTTTTTAATAATGAATTGTATACAGTAAAAAATGCAAAAAAAAAGGGAGGTAAAAATTACCTCCCTTTTTAAACTTTTAATACTAATTATTTTTTGCAGCAAACAGTGTAGTTAGATGACCAACCCCAAGTTTGACCTCTGAATGATTGATTTCCATAAGCAACTGCATCATCGGAATTAGACATTAGAGCATGAAATACAATTTTTAGATCTTTTCCACAAACATCTTTAGTTCCTTTTAAAGGACTAGCCAAAGGCACAGTAAATGTATAAGTACCACAATTAGGATAGCTCAATTTGTAAGGGAATTGAGTGTAATCCACACCTTTTATAGTTGAAGGAACGGAAGAAAAAGAATTTCCTACCCATAAATTAATTTCTGTAGGACAATTTACTGCAAAAGATGTAAAAGTATATTTTACATATAAATTTGCAGTATCATTTGAATAATGAACAGTACCTACTTTAGTACCTTTGGTTGTATCTCCTGCTGTTGCATTATCCCAAATATCATACGTTACACCATCACATACAGTATCTTTTGCAGGTTTTGGTTTTGGGTTTTGTTTTGTAGTGTCAACAGTGTGCGTAGTGCTAATAATAATAGTATCATGAGGCAAAATTATTTTAATTGTGTCATGACGAGTAGTATCTGAATGTGCATGGTGATGAGGACCTTTAGGTCCTGTAAATTCAATTTTTTTACAACTTGATACTAAAAGCAAACATACAGATCCTGCAAGTAATGCTTTTGTGGTTAGGGTTTTGATTGTTTTTTTCATTATTTTCTAGATTGGGTTAGGGTTATTAATTTGCGATTTTTGTTATTTTATATAAACTATCACTTAAGTAAGTTACATTTTTTATTTAAAAGGTTGCAATAGGTTGAAAAAATTTTTTTTAATGAATCTTTTGCTAAGATAATTAATATATTTTTTAATGTCAAGTAAAAATCAATTTTTTTTAGTCTTTTTTTTGAAGAAACGAAATTGGAACTTGACTTTTTGAGTGAACCCTAATTTTTAGTTCGGACAACAAATATTGTAAGTAGCAATCCAGCCCCAGCGTGAACCTCCAAACGATTGACTCCCATAACCAATTGCTGTTTGCCCACTTGTACTGTTTCCTTCTGTTCCAACAGATCCTCCCATTGCAGCATGTAATACAATATAAATATTTGAATGACAAAATGATTGTTTTAAAGTTCCAACTGGAAATAAACTTGATAATGGTATACTGAATGTATGGGAGCCACACGTGGCAGAACTTAATTTATAAGGAAATTTCCCAAAAGGCAATCCTCCTTTACCACTAACGGCTAAATGGTTTATACCAGCCCATAAATGTATCTCGGTTGGACATGTAGGTCCAGGAAATGTAGTGGTAACATATAAATTTACGCTATCATTTGAATAAGATACAATTCCAACTTTAATTCCTTTTGTAGTATCATTTTGACCTGCGCCTGCCCATATTGGATATTTAACTGATGGGCAATAGTTATCTCTTTCTGGAGATGATTCTGTTGGAGTTTCAGAAGTTGTAATGGTATGAGTTGTTGCTGTAGTTACTATTGTGTTTGTTCCTGTTGATATTACTGTTCCAGTTGATATTACCAATGGTACAGGATTTTTTTTAACCGCTGATACAGGTTGTGTAAACGGAGTTCCCATTTCAACTTTTTTGCAGCTCGAAATTATAAGTAGACTAATTGCTATTGCGAAGAATACTTTTTTTGTCAATGGTTTAAGAATGTTTTTCTTTTGCGATTTTTGTTATTTATAGAAACTATCATTTTTAGTAAGTTGTATTTTTTATTTGAAAGGTTGCAACAGGTTGTTTTTTTTTAATGAATCTTTCACTAGGGTAATTAATATATTGTTTAATATCAAGTAAAATTAAGTTTTTTTAGTCTTTTTTGAAGGGATGCAAAACATTTTATAAAGCCTACTTAAGGTTGTATCGTCTTTTAGGTTTGTGTGAAATTTTAGAGAAATTGAAAAAATGACAAAATTAACACTTAGAGGTAAAAGGCGTTTTTTCTTTCAATTGCCGCTTGAATATCGGCTAATTGCCCTTTTGGAATAGAGCTGATTAATTTTTTAGTGTAGTCTCTTTTAGGGTTATTGTAAATTTCATCGGCATCGCCAATTTCTTCAATCTTACCTTTTTTCATCACCACCATTCTGTCGCTCATAAATTTTACAACCGATAAATCATGAGAAATAAAAATATAGGTAAAATCAAATTCGCGTTTTAATTCGTTTAACAAGTTCAATACTTGCGCCTGCACAGAAACGTCCAATGCAGAGACGGACTCATCACAAATAATAAATCGGGGATTTAATGCCAATGCGCGCGCTATACAAATACGTTGGCGCTGACCGCC
>CANFLQ010000103.1 GCA_947447995.1 Bacteroidota bacterium
AACGCTTACAACTATAACCTGATTCCCATTTTATATCGGCTATGTATTTTATACATTCTTCCTCTGTTTTAAAATATTGGTTGAATTTTATTGAATTCATACCGACAAATTTACCCCGATTTTCCACAACATAAAAGTAGAAAAAATTGGGACAACTAAACGCCTATACCTAAAATTCTATTTAGATTTGCATCATAAATTAATTTTAAAAAATAAAAAAATGATGACAAACGAAAAAAGTAAAATTGTAGTAGCCGATGGATTAGGTTATGAAGTTCTTGGCAAATCAACAGCTGTTCAGTCTGCTCAAAAAGCATTTGACGAAATACTGGAAGCCTACAAGTTTTTGCCAAACCTTACAGGAATAATGGCAAATCATCCTGCATAAATGCTGGTTATTCAAAAGAACACATGTTGGAAATTATTGTTATTGTCTCGCTTAAAGTTTTAACTAATTATTTAAATTATTTAGCTAAAACACCTGTCGATACGCAATTTTTGCCAATGGAATGGAAACCAAGAGAATAAATTATATGGTTTTTTATTTAAATGAAGTTAAGAAATAAATAAAGTTACGTAGCGGCTGATCGGTCTCCCGAAAGCTTTCGGGAGATATTGCCGCTCGGAAAAAAGTAGAAATTGTAATTTAGTGTAAACAGATATAAACATAAAATGATAGAGGTCGTAAATTTTACCCTCTATCATTTTTGTTGGTGATAACATCAATAAAGGCTAAAAAGCATATTTATTAACACTTTCTAAAGCCTTTGTCCATGCCGTTTCTTTTAGGTTGGGTACAACTGTTCCTTCTACACGAAAAGTGGCAACATCTTTCATTCCTAAAAACCCCAAAACAGCTTTTAAATAAGGTTCAGTAAAATCAAAACTTTTCATTGGTCCGTCGGAATAAACACCACCAGAAGCAATGGCTAGATAGACTTTTTTATTTAGTATAAGTCCTTCAGGAAAACCATTGGCATAGCTAAAAGTAACCCCCGCACGCGCAATATGATCTATCCAAGCTTTTAATGTAGATGGAATACCAAAGTTATACAAAGGCACACCAATAACAATTATATCTGCTTCCATCAGTTCTTTAATAGCCTTATCGGAATGCTTGATAGCCTCCTTGTGTTGATTTGTTTGCAAATTTTGCGGTGTAAAAAAAGATGCAATATGCACTTCTTCTAAATGTGGTAATGGATTTTCGGCTAAGTTGAGTGTATTAACTTTACTATCGGGATAAACCGATGTTAGCTTTTCAAGTATCGCATTTGATAATTTAATACTAAAAGAATCTTTGCCTTTAACACTTGATACGATGTTTAGAATTTTTTTCATTTTGTTTGATTTTTGTATGTAATTACTCAATGATTAACGAAACAAAATTATTATATACTTAATTTACAATTACTATTGATTTCCTTTAAGAAACTAGTTTCCTTAATGAAACTATTAGTAATTAGTATATCTTTAGAGCATATATTTGTATCCTAATCCATTAAACCATCAGGTAATGAAAAAAAAAGTACCCGAAACGCGCACTGAATGTACAAAGGAATTGTTAGCCATAAAAGATGCTATGGATATTTTAACTGGCAAATGGAAAATTCATATTATTGCAACAATGACGTATAAAGGAACTCCTTTGCGGTTTATGGATTTATTAAGACTGGTGGAAGGAATTGGGGCAAAAATGCTATCAAAAGAATTGCATGATTTGGAAATTAATTTACTTGTTAATAGAACGGTACTAAACACCAAACCTGTTACAGTTGAATACGAATTAACACCACATGGCAAAACATTAGAAAAAACAATCAATGAAATGCGACTTTGGGGAGCCTTGCATAGAAAAAAAATAATTGCAAAGTAATTTGCTTTTAAAATTCATTAACTAATATACTATTACCGCATCAAATTAAAATGACCTTCGTAGGAAATTTCGGTATTACGGAATGTTTGCGCAGCAACTTTATATACGTAAATATCATTGTTTTGCAACATGCCTTTGTAGTAACCATCCCAACCTTGTGTTAATTCAGAAGTTTGAAAAACCAATTCGCCCCAACGGTTATAAATTTCAAATGTAAGCAAGTCCTTTAATCCCCAACCTTGTACATAAATAACATCGTTTACACCATCGCCATTGGGTGTAAAGGTGGTTGGCAATTTAACAAAAGTTTCTGGAAAAATATGAATTTTAAAAGTAGATGTTGCTGTAAAACAGCCTAAAATATCCGACATAAATGCCGAATACATAATATCGTCCAAAGGCTGAACAATAGGATTTGAACAGGACAAACAACTTAAACCGGTTGTTGGCGTCCAATTAAAATTTATCAAACCATTTTGATTATTTACAGGCAGTGTAATATATTGTCCAATTACAATGGATGTATCCAAGTTAATACCAACCAATGGCTGCACCACAAATATAGTAGCAGTATCTTTAGTACTACACCCCGTACTAGGTATGGTAGCAGTAACGTAATAATCCTTAGTAGTACTACCTTTTAAAGTTGGGTTATATACATTAGCATTGCTTAAACCAGCTGTATCCTTCCAAGAATAGGTATAGGAAGCACTATAATTTGAAACCGTTAAATGAGCAACGGCATCGCGGCAAACCGAATCACCAATGGCTGTTACCGTAGGTACTGTATTTACAATTACTTTTTTAATCATTGTATCCTTACAGCCGTATTGAGTGTTTTTTACTGCTAAAGTAATATCATACTTTCCTATTGAAGTATACAAATGATTGAATGATGCTACTTTAGAAGCAGATGTGAACCCATCACCTAAATTCCAAGAATATATATCGGCATTTTTTGATGAATCGGTTATTGTAAATGGATTACCTAAACACACTGTGGTATCTTTATCGCCTACACTACGTGTAAAATCAGCTTTTACATAACGTATATTAATGGGTTTACTAGTTGATACAGGGCAAATACCACCTTGACCATAAACAATCAATTTAGCAATACCCTGACCTAGCGGTGGGCCAGGTGGTAAGTAATTATATTGATGTTTAATAGGGCTTACGTTGCTTTTATTGCTACCATCGCCAAAATCCCAAGTATAACTTCCAACATCTGATGTATCCTTAATAGTAAAACCTATCGTATCTCCTTTACAAATATTATTATTTGCCAATGTAAAATCGCCTTTTGGACCAACAACCACAAATGATTTTCTGATGGAATCTACACATCCGTTTGTTGTTGTTTCCGTTAACTTTACAGAATGGGAGCCTTTTAAAAATGTAAATGTTGGGGTATATGTTGTTATTGGACCGCTACCGTTTGCAAAATCCCATACACGGGTAATGCCCGGAAAACTATAAATACCAACCGTGGAAGTATCTTTAAAAGTAATTGCTTGAGGATTACATAGTGCTTTTAATGTATCTACTGAAGTTGAAAAACCTGCTTTTGGATAATCCTGAACAGTTACTGTACTCGTTATTGAATCAAAACAACCAGAGGCTTTTTCGGTATAATATAATTTTACAATGTATTGCCCAGGTCCTGCATACGTATGCAATTTGTTATTTCCTGTATCGGTAGTACCATCCTTATAATCCCATTTATAACTAAGGCTTGAACCTTGAGTAGTAAAATCGGATGCGGTAAAAATAATAGGAGTACCTAAACATATATTAGGCAAAACGGGAGCGGTTGTAATAGCACTGGCAACTTTATATATATTGATAACTTGGGAAGTAGTATTGATACATCCTAATTTATCGGTAATAGTAAGGTTGGTAGTTAAGCTATTTGTTCCAGGAGATACAGTGGCAAAAATGTGAAGTGGATTTTGAAGAGTAGCTGATTGTCCGTTGCCAAAGTTCCATGACCATTTAGTAATGGTAGTATCTTGTGTGCTCAATAATGCGCTTAGGTCAGTAAACTGAAGCGTGTCAGGCGTACAAATTATCGAATCGCTAATAGAAAAATGAGCGGGAGTGCTATATACTTTAACAAACCGTTTTACCGAATCCACACAACCATTAATATCGGTTACAATAAGTTTGATGGATTGTACTCCAGAAGAATCAAACGTTAATGATGAAAGTTGGGAAGAGGATATATAAGGTCTTTGGGTGGCTTCGCCATACACCCAAGTATAACCTCGGTAGCAATTTCCATAAACATCGTCAGATGCACTTGCATCAAAGGGATAAGGAGCCCCCATACACAATGTAGTGTCACTCAAAAATTTTGCTTTTATTTTTTTTACATGTACAACGGCTGTATCTTTTGATGGTGCACATGCACCAGTTGCAGTTAGTATAACATTATAATCGCCCGATGCCAAATACGCATGGTTGAATGTTCCTGTAGTTGTAGCCAATGGAGAACCATCACCAAAATCCCAACTTAAACCGGTTGCACTGGCACTTTTATCAGTAAACTGTACTATGTAAGAGCTAGCGCCACAGGTAGTTAAATAATCGAAATGGGCAATTGGTCCTTTTACATTGATGTAATCAACTTTTTTTACTGTTGTTAAACAGCCATTGTAATCGGCTGTCATAGTTATGGTTTGCTTGCCGGTTGAATCGTCAAACACCATGGTAAGGTTTTGATCCTTAAAACAATTGGAAAGAAACTCTCCGTTGGATTGATAGTTCCAACCTGTAATACCTGCTGTATCAGTAGTATTGTGTGTAAATGTTACCGGATTTCCAGGACAAGGATTTAAGTTATCGGCAATAAAATCCAAGGCTTTATGTTTTCCTACACTAATAGTAATGGCATACGATGTATCCTTACAACCAGCACTGTTTGTAGCAATTAATACCACTTTATATTTACCGGGAGTGGTATATGTATGGGATGGATTTTTAACTGTGCCATGTGGTGTACCATCACCAAAATCATAATCCCAAGTAGCAAGCGGTTCTTTTGGAGTATTGGAATGACTGGAATCGGAAAAATTTATAAGTAATGGGGCACAACCTTGAGCGGTATCGGGCTGAAAACGTGCCCATACCAAATGTATGGTATCATTTGCAACGTATCGGGCAATGCAACCCGAAGCGGTAGTTGCTATTACAGAGTTGGTAAATACATTTTTGCCACGTTTGGAATAAATGGAATCGGGAATAGAAAAGGTATGACTTGGATTTTGTGCAATGCTTGTTTTAGTATCTCCAAATATCCATATCCAGTTAGATATCGGGCTGGATGCCGTTGCTTTGAATTGAAATGACCTTGGCTCGGAACAGCTATATGTAGGTGTTATAGTAAAGGTAACTGTTGGATTATCTACAAAAATAGTTTTTGTGGTATCGTGAAAACACACGCCATTTGGCGAAGTTGATTTTAATGTTATGGTATGAATGCCCGATGTTGAATAAGCAATAGAAGGCTGAAAAGCCCCAGTAGAAGCAATGGAAGCTCCAGCATCAAATGTCCAGAAATAATTGCCAGAAATACCTAATGATGATGTGTTTGTAAATGTTAACGGAGTGTTCATACAAACCGTATCGGGCATTGTAAAGCTTGATTTTGGTTTTCCTACACTAATGTTTATGGATTGTGAACGGGCACAACCATTTGTATCTGTTACAGTTAATTTTGCTACATACGCCCCATCCGATGAATAGGTTTGTGGTGGAGGTACCAAGCCTGTAGTAAGCGGCCCGTTAAATAAATTCCAAGAATAGGTTAATGGAATGTTTTGTGGTGATGAAGATGTATTTGTAAATGTAAGCGTAAGTGGTGCCTGACAAGCAACTGGCGAAGTAGTAGTACCAATATTTACAACCGGTGGACTAGAAACCGAAATGTATTTTTTATAAATTTTAGTAGTATCGCAAGTAACAGAGCTTGTATTTATTGTAAGTGAAATGTCAAATATACCAGCAGCATACGGATGACTAGTAGGATTACTATTGCTAGCGCTTCCATCGCCAAACACCCAACTGTAACTATTAATGGTAACGCCTGCGGGAGCTACACCGCTGGCAGTTAAATTTACTGTTAATGGTGAACAGCCTTTTGTTGGTGAAGTTGCGGTAGGTTTAAACGTAGGTTTAGAATATACTTTTATGGTCAATGTTTTTATTACAGGACCGCCAGCGGTTTCTTTAAACTCAACCGCATACGTACCAGGTTTTGTATAAATATTTTCTGGATTTTGATTAGACGGACTTGGTCCCTGGATTGATCCCTGAGAACTAGCACCATCTTTAAAATCCCAAAAATAGGTAGGATGTACCGGCGCATTAAATGTAACCTTTAAAGGAGCGCAACCTTCGGTTATATCAGAAGTTTGGGCATGTAAAACGTTGGATAGTACAAGTACTACAAATGTGAGGTATAATTTTATTTTCATATTAACAATAAAAGATCTTGTCAAAAATAAACCTTTTTATGTATAGTATCTATAAATATAAACTTTTTAACGATAAATATCAAAATTGTAATGTATTTACTACATTTGCTTTTCAAAAAAAAGTATTTTATGAAAAATACAATCTATCTAATTATTTTTCTTTCAATAATTACTAGCAAAGTTGTTTCTCAAACAACTGATCGCTTACCATGTATTGATAAAAAATTTTCCATTGTTGCTCACATTGTAAAAGATAGTTTAGGTAAAACTGGCTATACAACAGCGCAAATTCAAAAAGATGTAGATGCATTAAATAAAAATTTTGCGCCTATTTGTGTTTCATTTGAAATTTGTGAATACCGATACATTGATAATTTTTTATACTTGGAAGTTGATGTTAACAATCAATGGAAAGAAATGCAAGTATTATACAATGCAAAAGACCGCATCAATATTTATTACGTACAAAAAATACTTGCCCCTGTGGGTGTTGGTTTTGCTGGACTTGGAGAAATTGTTAATGTAAATAAGTCGGGCATTGTAATAGGTATACCTGGAGAAAGCACCCTATCACATGAAATGGGACATTATTTTGGATTGGAACATACCTTTGAAACTAAACATGGGGCGGAACTGGTAAATGGTTCTAATTGCGCTACAACTGGAGATTTGATTTGTGATACACCAGCCGATCCTAATGGTATTATTAGTTTATCCTGCCAATTTATTTCAATGAATAAAGATGCAAACGGACAATATTATACTCCGTTAGTAAATAATATAATGTCATATTACCTTCCTGCTTGTTTGTGCAAGCCTGGATTTACACATCAACAATATAAAAAAATGGCAAAAACATATTTAAGTAAACCTGGAATGTGGTAATGAAAAAACTAGTTACTTCCCTTTTATTTAGTGCATGTTTGAGCAATTTTATACTTGCTCAGGACATTCACCTTTCTCAATTTTACAATTCCGACCAATTGCTAAATCCGGCTAAAACAGGCGATTTTGATGGTGATTATCGTATTACTGGTAATTATAGAAATCAATGGAATACTCAAACGCTACAACCGTTAATGACCTCTGTTATTTCGTTTGATAAAGGATTTCATTACTATTCACATCAAATAGATGGAGGTATTTTATTAGCCAGAGATGAGTTTGATGGATTTAATTCTACTACCAACAAAATATTGCTTTCGGCAGCGTATAGCTATACGTACAAAGAAAACAGATTCCGTGTAGGTATACAGCCAGGCTTTGTTTTCAAAAAAACCGACCTAAGCAAACAATCATTCCCAGGTCAGTGGGATTTTCAAAGCGGTACATTTAATACCCAATTAAATAATCAGGAAACTAACTTAAACCCAACCGATAATTATTTTGACTTAAACATTGGAGCACAATGGGCAAGAAAATTTAAAAAAATTGAACCTAAAATTGGATTCGCGGCAAATCACATCAATCGCCCTAAAGATACTTATTTAAACACCGTTACACAACGTTTAAAAGCTAGGAAAGTATTTTATGCAGAAGCAAACTGGCGGTTGAGAGAAAAAATATTTTTACAGCCTAAGTTATTATGGATGTGGACAGCAAAAGCAAACAACATGGTATTGGGAACCAATATAAAACACCTGATTAACAACAAAAGTATTACCAGTATTTATTATGGCGCTCATTACCGACACGGTGTAAACAGGATAACCGATGCAATAATACCAACTGTTGGATTAAAATATAAAAAATTTGATTTAGGGTTTAGTTATGATACCAATGTATCATCGATTAGTAAAAATGTTACACATAAAAGCTCATTCGAGTTTTCGATTATTTACATTGCTGCCAGCTCAAAACCAAAATACGTAACATTGCCTTGTGATAGATATTAGTTCAAAGTTTAAAGTTTTTAATATATGTTAAAACAGTTTTTTATTTTTTTATTTTTTACACTTGCCCTCAATAGTATTGCTCAGGAAGAAAAATCTGTTGATGTAGAAAATAAAAAAGAATACCAACTTAAACGTTTAGCTAACGAAGCTGAACGCGAAGGACAAGTATATTTGGCTTTGGAGTATTACAAGCAAATTGCTGTGCAGGATTCTTCCGATATTAAAAATATGTTGCACCTTGCTGATCTATACAGATATACAAGAAACTACACAGAAGCGGAACTGTATTACCAAAAAGTTTGTGCCAAAGAAGCCGCCGATCATCCGGATGCACTCTTTTACCTTGCTACCATGCAAAAAGCAAATGGAAAGCATAAACTAGCAATTGAAACATTAACAAAATTTAAAAAGGTTGCTAAAAATGCCGAAAATCAAAGTCTGAAAAGATTAGGAACCACCGAGCTGGAGGGTTGTAATTTAGCAATCTCATTAAAGGATTCAACAGCAAGGCTAGTAGCAGCTAATTTGGGTAAAAAAGTAAACAATCCACACATCGATTTTTCGCCCATTCCATTAAGCGACAATAAAATAATTTTTGGCTCTCTGAGAGAAAAAGAAGAGAAATTTTATAAGCTTGAAGAGGATCAAACCAAAGACAGCTTAAAATTGCCTACCAGAAAATTTTATGTAGCCGAAAAAAATGAAGAAGCCTGGGAATTTTGGGGTGAATGGGATGGCCCTTTCAACTCCGAAGATTCAGATGTAGGTAACGGAACTTTTTCCATTGATGGAAGCAGATTTTATTTTACAAAATGCGCTCCCAACTGGCAATACAAAGTTATTTGTAAAATTTATTATTCCGAGAAAAAAGGTGAAAAATGGGAAGAACCTAAGGTAATGAACGAACAAATAAATGTGCCCGATTTTACTTCGTCGCACCCAACTGTTGGTCGTGAATCAAAAAATAACCAAGAGGTAATTTATTTTGCATCCGACAGAGAAAATGGTAGAGGTGGTTCAGATATTTGGTATACCGAATACGATAAACGCCGAAAAACATTTAAAGCACCAAAAAATTGTGGTGCTAAAATAAATTCCGTAGGAACAGAAACAACGCCTTACTACGATTTGAAAACAAAAACAATGTACTACAGTACCAACGGTAAAGCAAATATTGGTGGTTTGGATATTTTTAAAGCAGAAGGAGAAACTAATAAATGGTTGCCTTCAGTAAATTTAGGAACTCCTATTAATTCGTATGCCGATGATCTAGACTTTGCACTAAAACCTTCTGGAAAAGGTGGTTATATGGTATCTAACCGTGTAGGCGGACAAACACTTTACA
>CANFLQ010000104.1 GCA_947447995.1 Bacteroidota bacterium
AAACCTTTCTCTTCAAGATTTTCCGAAAGGTAAAATGCAGTATAATTTGCGTGTAATAATTTGCCATCATAACCACCTTTAGTTTCCAATATTTTATTAAAAGCATACCAATAGTAGGTTAGATTTTCATTGGTATGAATATTTTTTTTAATGTTCAGGACATGAAATTTAACACTTCGGTCGGGTAAATTGATGCTCATTGAATTTATTTTTTTCGGTTTTTGTTGAGAAAAAACCGAATTGCCAATGATCAGAATCAGAAATAAAAAATGTTTCATGTATAATTATTTTAATAGATTTTAATTGGCAATAAATCGTTTTTGTTTGCCAAACTTAACTTCAATTGAGTCTTTCAATATTTTTGTTAAGGTAACTTCGTTTATTACATCTCCCACTTTCATAATATTCACCTGTCCGTTTATCTGCACAAATCCAAATTGCTTGTCCGAATTTTTATTTTTAATCAAACCACCGTATGTTATACTTGGCCAAATTATAGACGGAGTAACCGTTAAAATTTTAGGTATAGATGAATTTGTTTGTTTAACGAATTCAGTATTATTTTCTGATCGTATAGCGATTGTTTTTCCTAAAAATGGATCACGATAATTGAGCTTTAATGCAAATGTATCGATCATAAACCCTTCCTCTTGTTCTATTTTCATTGCCGAAGGAGCAATTATCGGGGTATTACCGTCTCCCCCAATTGTATTAAATATGCGGTAGATAATTGCCCCCCAAACACCTATAACTAAAGGTATTAGAATATATGTAAGTTTTTTATTCTTCATTTTTAGTTGCGTTTAAGTCTACGCCTTATAAAATAGGCACTCGAATTATCCGCATTATCCATTGCTTTTACTCTCCAGTAATAGTTTTGTCCAACAGTTGCTCCATAAAAACTATATATCATTGGATTTGTTCCTACCCTCATAACAGTATCTTTCCCGTCTGTTGTGATAGCAGTAAAAGTAGAATCTCTTGATATTTGTAATCTGCAAAAATCAGAGCTTGCAAAAGTTCCTGTCGACGCAGTTGTATTCCATTTCAATTGAATAGGATTGGCATGTATCGTATCAAAAACAGGGAATACAGCCACTGGTAAAAGAGGTTTGGTAGTATCAACAGTTATTGTTCTGGCAGACGACGGTTGTGAAGTAGAAAGTGTATTTTGTCCACTTACTTTCCATGTATAAGTTCCTTGAGAAGAAAAAGAATATGACAATGATGTTGTAGTTGACGATTGAGTGGCAATAAGAGTATCATTAGAAAACACCTGAAATAAATAGCTATTTGAATTGGCAAGTATTTGCCATGAAAAAGTAGATGTTAAGTTATTTGAATACATATTATTTGCTGGAGTAGATAATAGCACGAACTGATTATGCAAATCAAGGCTAGAATCAATGGTCAGGTTATGGGTAATGTAGGGAGTATAGCTTGAACTATTCATAGCTTTAACTCTCCACTGATACACACCGGGAGTAAGTGTTGATGTAAATTGGTTTGTTTTAATGGTTGAATCTAAAAAATATGCAGTAGGTGCTGCAAAGTTTGGTTTGGCAATTTGTAGTTTATAACTTGTAGCACCGTCTATGGGATCCCATCTGAAAGTTTGGTGATAGCTAGAAGAAACAATATTGTCAGCCGGAGCCAAACTGCCCAGCGATTTTTTACTTAAATCGGTTTCGATTATATCTTTACAGGAATAAAGAAAAATAAAAGCAATTAGATAAAGTGCAGATGTTAAAAGTCGGTTATTCATTTTTATAGTGTGTTTAATGTTTCGTAAAGCACTTTAATTCACAATAAGTGCCTGATCTTGCTTTTTTATATTTTGTAAATACACAGTGGCTGTAAGTGCCATGTTTCTTGTAATTACATCTTTTTTATACTGATAACGTACAGATGCAACTTTTCCTAATTTATTTTTTTGTTCAAGCAAGTATACCAGTTTAAGTAATGTTGAAAAATTACCTTCTACCACAAACTTATTAGTTTCAATCAATAAATCGCCTTGCGCAAAATTGGTAGAAGCCGGGAACTCCCTCAATATAGCTTTATTGCTTTTACAATAATTGCTGAGTAATTCCAATAGCGCTTGTTCCGTTTGCAACCCTTCCATATTATTGTTGCCAATTCTTGAATCTATTTGCAGCAATTCTTTTTCGAGCTGATTTGCCATTACCGGAGCATTTTTAACAAGCTCTACATTTTTTTGTAAGTTTTTATAATCATGAAAAGCAGCAATAGTTTTACTGATAGCTAAAACATATATTAAATAAGCAACAACAAGTATTGCAACAAGCAGTAGCTGATTTTTTTTCTTATATGTTAAATTTTTAAACACGTTTTATATCCACTAATTTTTGAATTCAATTCTAATTAAAAACGAACCATCTTCATTTGCATTGTCTTGTTTATAATCCAGTAAAGAAGTTGAATTTACCCAAACATTCTTTTTAATTTGCTTTATCCAATCGTTTAAATCTGCACTTCTATTACACTTTCCGGTAATATTTATAGTTTTATTTTCAAAATAAAACCCTTCATCGTTCTCCGAATTTTGCTTTTTCTTCACTGGACAAACATTTGCATCCAACCACTGAATACTTTCCGGAAGACTTGCAGCAAGTTCATCCATATAAAATGAGGTACGGGAATTTTCCAATAACCCATTTTGTTCCAAAAATTGTTTTTTATTGTCAAATTCGGTCTTTAAGGTTTCATAATGTTGTAATGCCGACTGATTAAGGGTAAACAGTGTATTTATTTCCTGACTTTTACCCCAATAATAATTAAATGTAAAATAATTAATGAGTAAAATAACAAATGAAATCAATAGAACCGACCAGCCGACCAACTCAAATTTTCGTTTTTGCTGGTGTTCACTTTTTACAACATTTATAATTGACGAATTGATGACTCCGCCTGAATTTTCAACAAAATAGGAAACAGCTGCGGCAAACGGTAATAACAATTTGGATGTAATGTGTTCTCCACCAATTACAATCCTATCATCAGTATTTGAAGCATCCACAATACTTACATCTGTTATTCGGGCATCTTTTAATTGTAATTGATATTTATCAAAATGCAATTGATTGTTTGCAACCATTTTTTCATCCATCAATAGAATTACATTGTTTACAACAAAAGGGCCTAAAATACATTCGCCAATGTTTACGACATTTAACTTTTTAAGCATATCCATCACTTCATTTATGGCAGTAGTCCGGATAATAGAAATAAACTCTTGTGTATTGCCTAATAACGTACGTTGAATGATAAACTCCTCCATATTGGCATTTGGAAGTACTTTGTTTAATATGCTTGTAAGTATATCTGTTTCTGAAACGGTTATTTTACGATGAATGATGCCTTTACCATTTAATAACAAAACAATAGGATTGGTTAAATCAATAATTTTAGTTAATTCCTCGGGATTGGCAATGGCTTCAGCTTGTTTTTCGAGGATTAATGCCGACTTATTTTTTTTCAAAACTACAACATTCATCTCATAGCCACCATCAGGGCTTAATACAATCTCTAAGCCTGTTGCTATTTTACTTTTTAGGATATTTTCAATACCAAGTTTTTCAAACATTTTAGTAGATCACAGTTGGCTTGATGAATATGGTTAGTTTACTTTTGCTTACCTTTTTAGTTCGCAAACCAAAAAACCATTTAAGAACCGGAATTCTTGAAAGTATTGGCACTCCTGAACCTGTCTGACTTTTATTTTCTTCATCCAACCCTCCCAACATAATCATTTCCTGATTTTTTATTCTGATGAGCGACTGAAAATCTCTAGTGCTAGTTCCAAAAGGTCCTGTTCCGTTAATGCCGTATTGCGTTGTGAACGATTGTTTTTTTACATTGATGTCGAGTGTTATTTGCTCGTCGCCAGAAACTATAGGGTGTATTGTTAATGAGAACTCAGCGTTCAAGGGAATGTACTGTTGGGAGTTTGCTACATTGGTACTATTGTTTGATGTAACATTGGTTGTTTGTTGAAGATAATAGCGCGTTTCGGAGATATTCATTTTCGCTTCGTGCCCATTCAGCGTTGCTAACAAAGGAGTTGAGTTAATTTTAAGGTCGCCATTATCCTCCATCAGTTGAAGTGTCACATAAAAATTAGGAGTTACTTTGCCTAGATTAACAATGCCTAAACCATTTATTCCCGTAATAACATTATTAATAGATGTTGAAGTAGCAGCAATATTTACACCCGGAAAAACCTGACCGGATGTTTTACTTGGCTGATTTGCCCCGCC
This sequence comes from Bacteroidota bacterium, assembly GCA_947447995.1. Classification (GTDB taxonomy): domain Bacteria; phylum Bacteroidota; class Bacteroidia; order 2-12-FULL-35-15; family 2-12-FULL-35-15; genus 2-12-FULL-35-15. The sequence continues at coordinate 4,281 of CANFLQ010000104.1, forward strand.
ATCTCCCAATGTGGCTTTAATTCCTGTAGAAACGTTGTGAAAATTACTAATATCCATAATAATTACTTCAATTGAAATAACAGGAACCACACGATCTATATCCCTTAGGAAGGCTTCTATCTCTTCGATTCGAGGTTGTGAGCCGGATAAAATCAAACTATTTTGATCATTAAATGCTTTTACATCCACATTTTTTTTAAGTTCAGAAGGTATAACATCAATCACTTTATCTACGGTCCTGTATTTCAATTGAAAGAGCTTTGTTAATCGCAATCCTTCAATATTTCGATCTCCAATCAAATAGATCTCTCCATCTTTTTTGAAGGTAAAATCGGTGTTATTAAAAAGACGATTTAAAAATTGATCGTAAGTGGCATTTTTAATGTTTAAGCTGGTATTCCCTTTTGGTACAGTAAATAAAAAATAATTGTTTTTCATTTCCGACGAAACTGCATTTAAAATGTCAGAAATAGCAACATCATTGGCTTCTACTGTTACCAGTTTATCAACTCCAACTTCTACATTTAATCCCGGACTGTTAGCTGGTACTTTACCTTTTGATTTTCCTTTAGTGTTATTGTTATCCGTTCCGGCATCTAATTTTTCCAGTAAATAAAAATTATCATCGGTAGGTGTTACTTTAAAACTATTGGCAAAAGCAAACTTTTCCATTGCTGCGTTAAACGGCATTTGTTGAATGTAACCGCTTACCAGTTTTCCTGTAAGGTCAGGTGCAAACACTACGTTTTTTTGTGATACCTTCGTCAGTTCTTTTGCCACTAACGATAAGCTATCATTGTTAAAATCAAGTGTAAGTAAATCGGCAGCTTTATCGTATGAAACATTGATCTTTTTTGATTGGTATTTTTCAGAAGGTTTAGCTGGGGCTTCGTATTGTTTTATCGACATGATATTGCCAACAAACGATATATCTAAATCATATTTTTTACACAAAAACAACAACACATCTGCAACAGTTACATTGGTAAAATTATTGACTATTTTGCTGTTTAATCCGTTATCAATACTAACATTTAAGTTATTTGCAGTGCCTATACCACGAATAAATTCCTGAATGGAAACACCGTTCACCGATAGTTCCACCTTGTTGTTCAAACCAATATTATCTTTTGATAATTCTTTCAGTTTGTTTTCGATTACCGTAAATCTTTCTAAATCCTGGGCATTTACAGCCATTGTAAAAAACAATAGAAGGAAAAAGATGCTGTTTTTTAAAGTTTTAATATTCACAAAAATTTTAATAACTATTTAACAATATCGGATAAATTTCATCAATGGAGGTTTGTCCGTTTTCAAAAACTTCAAAAGCATTTTCACGCAAAGTTCTTATGCCTCTTTCTTTCAATAAATTCTCAATGGTAAAGGTATTGTTTTTTATGTTATCGGCTAATTCAAAATCAACCGGTATTACCTCATAAATGGCTCTTCTCCCTTTGTATCCTGTATAGTGACATTGGTCACAGCCCTTGGCAATAAAATGTTTTTGCACTGATCTAGGCGATTTATAGGTTTTAGGGAAATAACGATTTTCAAAAGCCTGTTCTTGCTTGCAATGCGGACACAATAAACGTAATAACCGTTGTGCAACAGTGGTATTAATGGTACTTGCCAGTAAAAATGGCGGAACGCCCATATCTACCAATCGGGAAATAGTGCCCCATGCCGAATTGGTATGAATAGTTGACAATACTAAATGTCCTGTTAAAGCTGCTCTTATTGCCATTTGAGCCGTTTCGCCGTCTCTTATCTCCCCTAGCATGATCACATCCGGATCCTGACGAAGAAATGAACGCAATGCACTTGCAAAGGTTAAACCGATACTCTCCTTTAATTGCACCTGGTTAACACCTTCTAATGTATACTCTATTGGATCTTCAATGGTTAGCAGATTTGTTTTTTCTTTGTTCAAAATTTTTAAAGTAGCGTACAAAGTAGTGGTTTTCCCCGAACCTGTTGGTCCGCTGATAAGCACCAATCCATGTGGTTTTCTGATGCCTTCTAAATAATCACTTAGTTCTTTTTCAGTAAAGCCTAAGTGATTAATGTTAATATCAGTAGCATCGTTACTCAATAAACGGAGTACAATTTTTTCGCCATGCAAAGTTGGTAATACCGAAACACGAATATCAAACTTATGTGTATCGTGGTTAAAAAAGATACGACCATCTTGCGGTAAACGCTTTTCAGAAATATCTAAATTGGCTTTTATCTTAATTTTATTGATTAAAGAAGGGTATTCCGTTTTATCGATGGAATAACGCTCAATTAATAAACCATCGATACGAATCCGTACACGGCATTTTTCTTCGTACGTTTCTATGTGAATATCACTGCTTCCCAGATTTCGGGCTTCGGAAATTAAGGTCAGTAAAAAATCATCTGCTTTAATATTCCCCGCCTTTATTTCTTTATTGTTTCCGGGATGATTGGTATTTCTATAGTATTTCCCTAAGGTTTTTTGTATCAGATTTGCCGATGCTTTTTCCAACAAAATAGTTCTGCCGAGCAGCATTTCCAGTTCATCGGATAATTGATGATGATATTTTTCTTCATTTACATATAATACCAGTTTTTTTTCTCCCTCCACAAGTTTAGGGATAACATGATAATGCCATGCTTGCTGTGGCGTGATTGCGTGCTGCAAATCAATGGTTAAGGATATGTAATCTGTTTCTATCATATTTGTCTCTCCTCTCACTTAGTGAATGGAGATTTTCTAAATCAATGTTAAAATAAAATCTTTGTACAAATTTATTTCAGGAAACATCCAGTTTAATAAAATCAAAATCGTCATCAATGCCGCCATAATTCCTGCCAATGGAATATGTTTGTTGGCGTTTTTAACGATAAGTGTATATGCTATAAATGCTATCAGGGTAAAAATTAAACTGCTCAGGTAAAAAACAATAAAATTTGCCGGTGAAAAAGCTAAGCAAATTACAACAAAAAACAATATGTCGCCCAAGCCTAAGTATGAATTTACAATAAAAATCACCTTCTTATTTTTGATGCTCATATATAGGCTCAATATCAATAACTGAAACAGTATAAATCCAAAATTTATAAGTGAATTAATGACTAATTGGGATGGCTGAATCAGCAATAAACCCTTAAATGCAAATGTTAAAAAGAGCAGCGGAATTAAAAACCAGGAAATAGCGCGGTAAAACATGTCCTGAACAACTACAACTAACAGTAGTATTAGGGTGCAAGTATCAATAAAAACAGACATTGCATTAATCGGGAGTAACTTCCTTAATATTTTTGTCCTGATCTACTTCCCACACATTAAACACGCCATCACCGTCAAAATCTACAACGGCAGTAGCTCTTGCCTTGAAAGAATGGCTCGTAGCTTCGGTAATTTCAATGGTATAATTGGCATTACCACCTTTGGTAGTTAGTATTGCAGGTTCAAAACTTATTTCTTTAAAATCGGTGCTGTATTTGGAATGCATATAAAAATAACTTTTTTCCAAGGTGCATACATGCTCCAACTGTAATTGTGCTTCGGTACTTTTTGCCTTAGATATAAGAGGCATTAAGTTAGGTAAAGCCAATAATACCAAAATGCCAATAATTATAAGCACTATCAACAACTCCATGAGCGTGAAGGCTTTTAGTTTTTTAGCTGATCTTATTTTGTGGATTATTGTCATTGTGACGCGAAGATAGTAATAAATTTAATACGAGATTTAGTTGCTGATTGGTCACTTGCTCATAGTTCCACATAGCGTTTCATCGATAAAATAAAATTACGGAGCAGTTGAGCGGACTCCCGAAAGCTTTCGGGATGTATTGCCGCTCGGAACAGGCAGAATTTGTAATTCTGCAAACACAGTATTAGCTTTACAAAAGTAAAATTATAAGATAATTGCAAATTATTCTAAGAATCAAGCGGCATTGCAAATGCCGCTTGACTGCTTCGCAGGATTATTCGTCTTCAAGTAAAAAAATACCGCTAAACACAGCTTACAAACCACACAGTACCTAAGCCATTACCCTTAGTGCCTACGGGGGCTGCTCCTCCCTTGCTTATTAGCTTAAACACCAACAAGGACAATTTACTTATTTTCAAATATTTAAAGAATCACTTTTCTATAGCAGATAAAATGAAACACTACCGACAAAGCTATACAATCAAATATTATTTTATTTACGCTGCCTCCAAAATGAAGTGAGCATCAATATTTAGTTTAGCATGTAGTTTTTTTGCGATGTCAATATTTATTTTTCGTTTACCAGTTAATAGTTCAGAAATTCTGGTTTCACTCATGTTAAGCATTTTGGCTAATTGCTTTTGCCTCAGATTCATTTCAAACATCTTGTATCTAATCATTTCAGTAATGGTTGTAGGAGCCTTAATTGGCATCAGAGGAATGCTATCCTCATACCGCTCAGCCATCAAAGAAAGTTTCTTTAAGCTTTCTACTTCTTTTGCTGGTAAATTTCCAAAACCTCCATTTTTGCTGGTTTTTTGAAGTAATTTTTCAATACGTTTCATTACTTCATCGTACTCTTTTCTATCATTTATTTTATCTATTTTCATAATTCCCGATTTTTTATTTTACAATTATATTTCTGAACAATCTATCTTATCATATTCAGCATGACTTCCTATAAAGCGAATGAAGACTGTCCTAATATCAAAAAATATCATTGCTACCAACCTGTATCTATTTCCTTTAATATTAAATACATATCTATCATTCCCAACATAATCAACAGTATTAAACGATTTTTTTATATCGCTTATACTATTCCAATTAGCCTGTTTACTTGCATCATACCATTTATTTAATGCTTCAACCGAATCTGAATATTTGGTTCCAAATTCTACCAAAATCGTCTTAGAAATTATTACCATATATTGTATTAGGTTATATTATATATAAATACAAATGTACAAATAAAATTACATATTTGGAAATTAAATACTGTTTTATAAGTTTAAGATGTATGTCATTTCAACGGGTGATACATATTAATCAATTTTTAGGAGTCGGACATGGGGGGATTTATGTCTTAATGTATATATGTATTTGTCTGTAGTGTAGCCGGGTGTGTATATGTATGTAGCCGGGTGTGTATAAGTATGTAGTGTAGCCGGGACGGCTACTGCATAATTGTCACGAGTGAAAGACACTCGCGACAACCGCGCCGATAATATGAAACACTACCGACAAAAGTAACATTTAGCAGATAAAATGAAACACTAAATACAAAGAAATGACTATACAGAACTTTTAAGACGCTTTTTTGATCGT
>CANFLQ010000105.1 GCA_947447995.1 Bacteroidota bacterium
CTATCTGCGTCATCAGCGTTCTATTTTGTAAATTCGCATTCCATTAAAACATCTATTTTGATTTTAGTAACAGGCGGTACAGGCTTAGTGGGTTCACATTTGTTATTCGATTTATGCAAATCGGGTGAGGTGGTACGTGCCATTAAACGCAGCAATAGCGATGTTGAAAATGTAAAAAAGGTATTTGCCTATTATACCCCTAAAGTTAATGAGCTTTTAAAAAATATTGAGTGGGTTGATGCCGACTTGTTGGATGTTTATTCCCTGATGGATGCAATGGTAGGCATTAACCAAGTGTTTCATTGTGCTGCCATGGTATCGTTTGAAGCAAAGGACGAAGAGGAGATGATGAATATCAATGCCGAAGGCACTGCCAACATGGTAAATGCTGCATTAGCAAAAGGAATAAAAAAATTCTGTCATGTTAGTTCGGTTGCTACCATTGGTGTTCCCGAAAAAGGAGCGTTGGCGCATGAAGAAACCTTCTGGAAATCATCACCCGAAAATTCCAACTATTCTATCAGTAAATATGCTGCCGAACGTGAGGTTTGGCGGGCTTCCGCCGAAGGTTTAGATGTGGTGATTGTTAATCCATCTTTAATTATTGGTGCAGGCAACTGGCAACAAAGTAGCTCCAATATGTTTAGCAAAGCATCCAAAGGCATTAAATTTTATACCGATGGAGGAACAGGTTTTGTTGATGTAAGAGATGTTTCGGCTTTAATGATATTATTAATGAAAAGCGAAATAAAGAACGAACGTTTTTTATTGAATTCTGAAAATAAAACTTTTCGTATTTTTTTTGATACTATTCATCGTGAATTTGGCAAACCGCAGCCAAGTATCAAAGCCGGAAAAATACTAAGCAGTTTCGCCTGGCGTGCAGAAGCTGTGCGTTGTTTATTGTCTGGAGAATCTCCTCTTATCACCAAAGAAACTGCCCGAGCTGCTAATAAAGTAAATTACTATTCCAACCAAAAAATTTCAATTGCTTTTCCTGATTTTAAATTTATTTCTGTGGAACAATCTGTAAAAGATACGTGTGGATTGTTTATGAAAGAGAAGTAATTCAAATTGTTTTACATTTGATGAAAAAATATCATGAAAAATATTCTGCTACAATTAATACTTCTTTCTTTTTTAACTACTAATTTATATGCAACCCACAACAGGTCTGGATTCATTACTTGTAAACATATTTCTGGTTATACTTATGAAATTATTTTAACTACTTTTACTATGGAAAGTAGTGTTAGTGCTGATAGGTGTGAATTAACCATATTTTTTGGAGACGGGGATAGTGCAACATTTACTCGAAGTAATAATAATAAAGACATTCCACAAAATTGTCCTAACGGTGTTGGAAACGGAGAATCATTAGGAAATAATGTTAAGAAAAACATTTATAAAGGAAGCCATACCTTTCCTGGTGTAGGTATTTTTACAATTTCGTTTACAGAATCAAATCGTATTTACGGGATTAGCAATATTCCGAATTCGGAAGTAGTTCCTTTTCATATATATACTAAACTTTATGTTTTAAATCCTTCACTAAACTGTATTAGCAATAGTGTAGATTTAGCAACATTGCCAATTTATGTTGTATCTACAGGATTACCATATAAAAGTGATTTCCCAATTTCTTTTTCTGATAATGATAGCATTTCGTATGAGCTTACAAATTGTGAATTTGATACGGATAGTGCAATTGTGGGGTATACATTGCCGAAGGGTATTTTGGTAGATACTACATCTGGTAGAATAAGTTGGTTAAATCCAACATTAGGTATATATAGCCTTGCAGTTAAAATAAGAAAGTGGCGTAATAGAGTATTAGCTGGTGAAACATTTTGCGATATACAAATGCAAGTTTATTCTACTAAATTGCCTCCTATTTCTTTAAATTCTTTAACTAAAACATGTACCTTGGATAAAAATAATAATTCTGTTTGTGATACAAACTTAACCAAGGATTTGAATATTTATACAATTGCTCCAAATAATAGACTAGAGATTAGCATAGTAGATGATGGTGGTTGTGAAATTTCAGTGTATAGTGAAATAGATAGCTTAACTAATGCCAGTTCATTTTCATCAAATATTTTTAAATGGACTCCTGAAACATCAAACGCCAGAAAAACTCCATATAAGATTATATTTAGATTACTAAAAACAGCTTCTGATATAAATAATCAATATAATTATTATAAGGATTACACATGGTTGATCTATGTTTCAGGAGACACGAGTAATGTATGTACACCACCTGTATTGGATCAATGCTATGCTCATTATTCAACAGATTACGATACACTGCAGAATAGTTTTAGCCTTAAAGTAGATTACTTTACCAGTAAAAATGCAATTGCCTATAAATGGAATTTTGGTGATGGGACTTTTTCAACATCACGAGCACCGTCCCATATATATTTAAAGGATACTGCTTATTGGGTTTCAATGAAAATTTACACTTCTGCGAATGATAGTTGCTTATACAATAGATACATTGGAAAAAATTATAAAGGAAATATCTATAGAAGATCTGGTTTTACAATAGATGTTGTTAACCCTGTTTTATTATCTGGAATAACAGATTATTCAACCAATGAAAGTAACAATTATACAATAATGCCTAACCCTACAAACGGGATAGTAAACATCGTATTTAAACAAATAGTAAATAATGCAAGTGCCCGAATAATAAACATTACAGGACAAACTATCATTCAACAAAACAATTTTACAGGCAATAAATTAAGTTTTGATCTGTCCGATTACGCAAGCGGATTGTATATTATTGAGGTAAATGAAAATGGTGTGGTTACACGGAATAAATTGTTGAAAGAGTAATTCACTTTTAATTATTGATATAACTGTTTTAACTATCTGATTTTATTTCTATTACCAATAGCTACCAAATCGTTAGGGTTTATTTCTATAGCTTTGTTATAATCTTCTATTGCCATACTGAATTTTTTTAAGTTGTTATACGCATTTCCCCTGAGTGTATATGCTGTTGAGTTATTTTTATCAAGGCTTAAAACAAAAGTGAGATCGTTTATTGTACTTTTAAAATCCCCCATTTCATACTCGATATATGCACGACTGAAATATGCTTTCGTATTTTGTGGATCAAGCTGAATAATAAGGTTGCAATCTGCAATTCCACCGTTATAATCACCAAAAGAAACCTCGTACCCACATCTGCTAAAATACCCGTTTAAACTGTTTGGGTTAATTTTTATCGCAAAACTTATGTAACTTATAGCATCTTTTAAATTGCCTAATTTTGATTCTGCCGTACTTAAGTTGTAATAAATAAGCCCTTTTAGATTATCCTTGCCTTGGAGTTTTAATGCCGATTTAAAGTCGTTAATAGATTTATGTAAATAATCATTCCTTTTTGTAGTGTCATTTAAAAAAGCTTCTCCGGCATAATGATTTAAATAAATACTACCTCGTTCAACAAAAGCATTTAGCCTATAACTTTGGTCAATAGCAATACATTTTGTTAAATCCTGTATTGCAGCTTCAAAATTATTTAATGAGCCATTCACTTTTCCCAGTCCTAAATAAGCTCTTGCTTTATTGGCATCTGATAACGGATACTTTAATGCATTTTCAAAATCGGTTATTGCATGTTGCATGTATTTGGTTTTGTCAGCATCATTTCCGGTAGTAGTAGTTAAATAATTATAAAAATAAGTGCCTCTGTTAAGATAAGCAATACTACAGTGAGGATATTTATTAATAACGTCAGTAAATAATGTTTCATCATTTTTCCAAATATTTACTCTGCTGTAACTTAATATGGAATAGGAAATAAAACAAATAATTAAAAACCCCGACAATATATTTTTGTAAGCAGTATATCGTGTATGTATAAAAGCAACAAAATTGCCAATTATAAAAAATAAACCGATGTAAGGAATATAGGTATATCTATCCGCCATAGAAGCTGCACCAACAGGCACAAATTGAATAACAAGCAGAATAGTAAGCAAAAAAAGCATAAAGCCAAATGCTATTTCTTTCCCCCATTTTTGTGAAAACCAAACAGCGGCAAATACTATAATTAATAATAATATTGACAAATAATAAATAATAGGAAGTGTGCCTTGTAGTTCAAGAGGATAAGGATACAGGGCAGATAATTTGAATGGTAAAAGAGCTTTTACAAGATAGCTGCAAAACGAAAAAGAAACAATTGCAATGTGTTCAAGTGCGGACATATCCGGAGCCATTTCTTTGATTGCACTTCCTTGAGATTTTATTGCAACAATGCCAAACAACAGAGAAATTGCAAAAAAGGGGATTTTTTCTATCAACACTCTCCAATCCGGCGTTCTATCATAGTAATAGTCGATTGCCAATAACACTAAAGGCAATATTACCGCAGCCGATTTGCTCATGCAGGCAAGCAAAAATAAAAATATAACAATGATTAATGTTGTATGTTTTTTAGTTCTTAAAAAGTGAGTATACGCAATTAATGAACTTAAAAAAAAGCAGGAATATAGAACATCTTTTAATTCAGAAATCCATGCAACGGATTCGATATGCATAGGATGAATGGCAAATAACGAGGCAGTAATTAACGGTACAATTATATTTTTAGGAGAGAAAGCCTGTATTAATTTAAATACCAAAACTGTATTAAGAAAATGAATGATAATATTGAATAAATGAAAAACAAATGAATTACCATTACCTAATTTATATTCAATAGCATATAATACCATTGTTACCGGCTGGTAATTATTGTTATAAAAGGTAGTAAAGAACTGTTTTATACTTTCAATGTTTAAGTTCTTTATATCGGGATTGTCAATAATATAATCCTGATCATCCCAATTATAAATAAAATCAAATTTTAAAACGTTAAAATAAATAAATACAGTTGTAATAATAATTGCAATTAATGCGTACGGCAGGTATTTGTTAAGATTTCTTGTATTAACATTTATAGTAGGTTGTGATTGATGAAGTTTTTTATTTTCATTCTTCTTAGCCATACTTATTCGGGAAGTTAAATTGTGGTCAGTTTAATAAAAAGTCTATAATTTTATCTGAATTTATTAATTCTCTCTTTCCTTAATCAGCTCTATTCCTCTAGCCTTTTCAAGGTTTCCTCTATCGCCTTAATTTTTTCCTGTTGTTCAATAAAAATAGGCTTTCCAGCTCTTTCTTTGCAATCCATAATGCCGCAGCGTTCACAAGTGGTATGTACTGTTTTTGTGGGAATGGTAGCATCGTTTAAAAAAGGTACTTTTTGAATTAGGTTGGGATCTATCAATAAGCCAAGCGTAACACTTGTTATAACAGGCGAATCGGCAGCATGTTGTTTTGCAAAAGTTACGCACAGGTAGCGACTATCTGTTTGCCAATACTCCGATATTTGCGCTTGTACAATGGGTTTTCCAAACTTTTTACTTTTCATTTGTTCATCCACATCCTTCATAATACTGATGGCAGCCCATCGTCTGCAATAATGTTCCTGCAAATCGTTGGCGTTGGGGTTATGCAATTGCGACAAATGCAATTCCTTAGTTACTTCAAAAAAATCATTGTCCACTTCACCTTTCATGCGCAGAAAAAACAATTGATCGATACCAAAATGTTTAGGTAAAATATTGGTTAATCGCTGCATCAGCATTTCATGTGTAACATCGTATTTTGCTACCAAGTTCAGCCAAGCTTCACTGTGCCATTTGGCAGGTAAAAAAATAGTATGCACATCCTCAATGATGGTATCTTCGGGCATCAACAAAGCGTTTGAAAAATAGGAAGCATTAAAATTGTGGAGCAATATTTCAAACGAAGCCAAACTCTGAACATTGGTTTCGTAAGGTCGCGGACTCAATTTTAAGTATTGAAAAGCAAGTTCACGCCCCAGTAAAAATTTTTCCTGAGCAATGGTTAAGCCTTTGTTTACATACAATATTTTTTTTTGTTTGGCATAAAAGGAGCGGAGATACTTAATTTCTTCCTTACCGCTCATTTCTTCCCTGTCCACTTTTATTCCATACATTTCTAAAAGTAAGGCTTCTAGCTTTTCAAGCAAAACAGGTAAAGTCTCATTTAGTTTAGCTTGTATTCTAAATTCAACAACTGCTTTTTCAAGATCTTCAAAATAATTGTCGTGCAAATCCTGAAAACTTCTGAGAGCAGAGGTGTAAAAATTATCGTTACTGGTTTGTAGTCGGCGGCTACGTTTTAAAAGCGCACTGGCAAAGGCAGTTAACTTATCGGGCATGTTGGCAAACATACCTAAAAGCGACGCCGGAGTAATTCCAAAATGCTCCCAGGGAATAGTGGAAGTAAAATCGGAATTCATAAAATCAATAATGGGTTGTAAACGTTTTTTGGCAGTAAGCGATACTAAATAATCGTAATCTACATTCAATGCTTTTGCCAAAGCAATAATTTTGTCGGCTTTTGGGTACTTTTTGCCGTTCTCAATATCGTGAAGATACGAAACAGCAATTCCGGTAGCTTCCGACAATTGATGATAATTCATTCCTTGTTGTTGTCGTAAAGCCTTGAGTTTCAAGCCAAAAATCAAACGTATGCCATCACTAACTGAAATCATACCAACAAAAGTATAAATTAAACAACGAATGGAAATGCAATTTTTGAAGAAATAAAAATATTTAGCGAAATTTTCTCTAGTGAATATTTTTTTACTATATTTGCTTTATAAAATGTGAAATTATGAGCGAATCAACTTCAACCAAAGAAACTCCAAAAACTTTCAACACACCTGAAGGTATGAGTATTACAAGCCCTTACAAGGCTGAGTTTGAAGCTATCCTTACCATGGAAGCTTTAACATTTATTAGAGAATTGCATAGAAAATTTAATGCAACAAGATATACCCTTTTAGAAAACCGAAAGAAAGTTCAGGAAGATATTGACAATGGTATAGCTTTGCGTTTTTTGCCTGAAACAGCTGATATCCGTAACGGAGATTGGACAGTAGACCCTGTTCCTGCTGATTTGCAAGACAGACGCGTTGAAATTACAGGACCTGTTGATCGTAAAATGATTATCAATGCCTTAAACTCAGGCGCTAAAATGTTTATGGCCGATTTTGAAGATAGTAACTCTCCAAACTGGGCAAACAACATTCAAGGGCAAATCAATTTAAGTGATGCTATCAGAAGAACTATTACTTTCAGCAACAAAGGCGGTAAAGAATATAAATTAAATCCTAAAGTAGCTACTTTATTGGTTCGTCCAAGAGGATGGCACTTATTAGAAAAACATGTTATTATTGATGGAGAGCCTGTTAGCGGTGGTTTGTTCGATTTTGGTTTATACTTTTTCCATAATGCAAAATATTTATTGGAACACAATACTGGTCCTTATTTTTATTTGCCTAAAATGGAGCACTATTTAGAGGCTCGTTTGTGGAATGATGTATTTGTGTTTTCACAGGATTATTGCAAAGTACCTCAAGGCAGCATCAAAGCAACTGTTTTGATAGAAACCATATTGGCTAGTTATCAATTAAACGAAATATTATATGAATTACGTCACCACAGTTCTGGATTTAATTGCGGACGTTGGGATTACATTTTCTCATTCATTAAAAAATTTAGAAACAGACCGGGTTATCTGTTCCCTGAAAGAAGCCAGGTTACAATGACATCGCCATTTATCCGTGCATACACACAATTGGTAATTCAAACCTGCCACAAACGTAAAGCACATGCTATTGGTGGTATGGCGGCTCAAGTGCCTATTAAGGACAATGAAGCAGCTAACCAAAAAGCATTGGATAAAGTATTGGCAGATAAAACACGCGAAGTTACTGATGGACACGATGGTACATGGGTAGCTCACCCAGCCTTGGTATCCATAGCTATGGCGGTTTTTAACCAACACATGCCAACACCTAATCAAATTGAAACTAAAAAACGTGAAGATTTTTCTTGCACCGAAGCTGATTTGGTTCAAGTTCCGGAAGGAACAATTACTGAAGAAGGCTTGAGAATGAACATCAACGTAGGTATACTTTATTTAGAAAGCTGGTTAGCTGGTAACGGAGCTGTTGCACTTCATAATTTGATGGAAGATGCTGCTACTGCTGAAATTTCTAGAACTCAAGTATGGCAATGGTTAAAAGCAGGTGCTAAATTGGACGATGGCAGAATAATAAACCATAGCTTGTACGAAGATTTAAGAGACGATGAAATTGTTCACATCAAAGAATATGTAGGCGTTACTAGATATATGTCTGGTAAATTTCCTCAAGCTATTGCCTTATTTAACCGTTTGGTAGTAAGCGATAATTTTGAAGAATTTTTAACGGTACCTGCATACCGCTTTATTAACTAGTAAAATAAAAAAAGCCCCAACCCTAAAGGGGGAAATAAAAAACATAGCTCCCTTTAGGGTGGGGGCAAATAAAACAAAAAACAATGGCTACTAAAAAAGAAAGAGCAGAAGCTCTAAAAAAGGAATGGGCTACAAACCCACGTTGGAAAGATGTAAAAAGAGATTACACTGCTGAAGAAGTAATTAATATCAGCGGTTCTGTGCCGGTTGAATATACTTTGGCTAAAAATGGTGCTGAAAAATTATGGAAAAGATTACATACTGATGACTGGGTTGCAGGTTTAGGTGCATTCAACGGAAATCAAGCAATACAAGAAGCTACTGCTGGTATGAAAGCTATTTATTTATCAGGATGGCAAGTTGCTGCTGATGCTAACTTATCAGGCGAAATGTATCCTGATCAAAGTTTGTATCCTGCAAACTCTGTTCCTATGGTTGTTAAACGTATCAACAATTCTTTGATGCGTCGCGATCAAATTGAATACATGGAAGGTGAACCAAAACGTGATTGGATGTTGCCTATCGTTGCTGATGCTGAAGCAGGTTTCGGTGGTAACTTAAACGCTTTTGAATTAATGAAACAAATGATCGAAGCTGGTGCTGCTGGTGTACACTGGGAAGATCAATTAGCTTCTGCTAAAAAATGTGGTCACTTAGGTGGAAAAGTATTGGTTCCAACACAAGAAGCAATCAACAAATTATCTGCTGCTCGTTTGGCTGCTGACGTTTGCGGAACATCTACACTAGTTATTGCTCGTACAGATGCTGAAGCTGCAAACTTAATTACTTCTGATATCGACCCTCGTGATTCTAAATTTATTATTGAAGGAAAACGTGCTCCTGAAGGTTTTTACTATGTAAAAAATGGTTTAGAGCAAGGTATCGACAGAGGTTTATCTTACGCTCCTTATGCAGATTTAATCTGGATGGAAACAGGTAATCCTGATTTGGGTATGGCAAAAGAATTTGCTCAAGGTATCCACGCAAAATTCCCTGGTAAAATGTTGGCTTACAACTGTTCTCCATCATTCAACTGGGCTAAATAC
>CANFLQ010000106.1 GCA_947447995.1 Bacteroidota bacterium
AAAACAGCTTGTATCTTATTTACTTTATCTCCACTGCGAATAAAATCATTTAATGTTCCGATGATTGGCAACGCTGCACCTACATTGGTTTCATACAAAAATGACGCATTGTATTCGCGAGCATATTCTTTCAGTTGTTTGTAATCTCCATAATCCGAAGAGCAAGCAATTTTGTTACAAGCTACTACCGAAATACTTTTCTGAAGCAAACCACCGTAACGGCCAGCCATATCCGCATTAGCCGTAATATCAACAAATACAGAGTTACGAAGATTTTTTTGAAGGATAAAATCAATATATTTTTCGGTGTTCATTTTTGGCGCATCATTCAGTTGCTCCTTCCAATTTTTTAATATAATTCCTTCTTCGTTCAGCAACATTTTTTTGCTATTGGCTATCCCTACCACACGTATTTGCAATTGAAGTTGCTCATTGATATTTGCAATTTGTTCTTTTAGCTGTTCCAACAACTTTCCTCCCACATTGCCACATCCAACAACAAATAAGTTCATTTGTTTTTGAACGGTTTCAAAAAATGCTTCGTGCAATACGTTCACAGCCTTTTTAACATCAACCGTTTTAATAACTGTGGAGATATTTTTTTCTGATGAACCTTGAGCAATGGCACGAATGTTAATACCGTTTCTACCCAAGGCACTAAACATTTTTCCGCTAATGCCTGTATGGTTTTTCATATTTTCACCCACAACAGCTATAATTGAAAGATTACCTTCAACTACTACAGGATCAATTTTATGAAAAGCTATTTCATTTGCAAATTCAGCATCTAAAATAGCTTTTGCCTTTAAGGCATTTGCTTCATCCACAGCAACACATATAGAGTGTTCGGACGATGCTTGTGTGATTAGTATAATATTTATTTTCTCTTTAGATAAGGATTCAAATAAACGTTTTGAAATACCTGGTACACCAACCATTCCGCTACCTTCTACACTCAGCAATGCAATTTTACCAATACTGGATATGCCACAAACACTGTTTTTATTTCCTTTCACATCACGTTCCACTAATGTTCCAAAATCATTTGGAGCAAATGTGTTTTTAATCTTTATTGGTATATTTTTTACCATAACCGGTTGAATGGTTGGAGGGTAAATAACTTTAGCTCCAAAGTGCGAAAGCTCCATTGCCTCCGGATAAGAAATATGAGGAATAACTTTTGCATTGCTTACTAAACGAGGGTCAGCTGTCATCATACCACTCACATCTGTCCATATTTCCAATAATTTCGCATCGGTTGCTGCCGCTGCAATTGCAGCAGTATAATCTGAACCGCCTCTACCTAATGTAGTAGTAATACCATTGCTATCAGAAGATATGAAACCCGGTAAAATGTATAATTTTTGAGGATTTTTACTTAGGTATTTTTTTATGGCTTTGTTGGTGTATTCAAAATCAACAGTAGCTTGACCAAAATCAGAGTTGGTACGAATAATCTCTCTCGAATCAACCCATTCATGCGCAACTTTCAAAGCTGTAAACCTTGCTGAGATAATCAAAGACGACAAAACTTCACCAAAACTAACAACGCTATCAAGCGTGCGGGGAGATAGTTCTTGTAATAAATAAACACCTTCGCAAATATTTTCAAGATCATTGAATTTTTGCTTTACCGAACTAAGTGTTGAACTTTGTTTATCGATATTAATAAGTTCTTTAATCGCTTGTATGTGTCGTTTTTCAATAGTCTTCAGCTTTTCCTTATAGGCTTCATCACGTACAGCAGCCATTTTTACAGCATCAATCAACATATCCGTGGTGCCACCCAAAGCGGATACCACCAAAATAATTTTATCTTTGGCTAATGCTTTTTTTACTATATCAACAACTTTGTTTATGTTTTCGGCATTTGCAACAGATGTGCCACCAAATTTTAATACTTGCATACTCGTTCTATTTAAAATATTTAATAAATCAGGCAATAATTATAGCGAAAAATATCGACATATTGCCAAAGAAGGGCAAAAATAGTAAAAATCTTGCTGTGAAGTGCTACTCACGTAAATAATTAACTGAAAAAAGCTGCCGATAAATTCGGCAGCTTTTTTTACTTTATTTTAATTTTAATGATGTTTTTTTTAGTGATTAATGTTATAGTTTAATGAATTTAACACGTCCTACTATTTTATTTTTTTCAAAAACATCCAATTGATATACACCTTGCATCAAATTGCTTACATCAACACGGTTGTTTTCGATACTAAATAAATTAATTCCAACTTCTCTACCCATTAGGTCAGTAATTCTAACATTTGAACTACTAAAATTTTGGTTATCAATTGTTAAATAATTACTTGTTGGATTTGGGTAAACTTTTAATTGATCGTATTCGTATTCATTAATTGAGTTTGCATCAGCTTTTGGCAATGCTACTAAATCCCCGCCTGTTGGTAATGCTACCCATAATCCAAATTCAGATCCGTTAGCATTTTGTGCAGGATTCAAAAATCCGGATGCAACAACAACAATAGCTTTATTAGTTAAACCTAATGTAGCTAAAGGTGCTGAGTAAGATGCTACTGTAGTTGTACCTGCTGCATCTTGTACATCTAACGTATAATTAGCAGTTGCTAACTCTAAGTAGCCTGCAAAATCTCCATAAGATGCGTTGTTTACTAATAACCCTGCTGTACGTTCTTTAACATCAACTGTTGGAGCATCGGTAGAACCATGGTGTACCAATACATCTGTTTTACCAGCTACTTTTGACGCTTCTCTGCCCAATGCATATACTTTTATTCCAAATGGTTTACGAGGATTGTAACCTGTAGTACTTACAATTCCATCGGCTACCAATACATAAGTTAATCCCGCGGTTAAATTGTATTTGGATGTTAAACCTGCAATGGTATCATTTATTGAAGTACTATTTTTTGGTGCAATAGAAATAGAAAGCGGTGTACCTGATGGCAAATCTACGAATGGAGTAGCTGTTCTAAACATAAAATCATTTAATAATAAAGCACCATTCAAATACACGTCAACTATTTGCGCTGCGGCATCGGCGGAGTTGTGTATTACTTGTACACGAGCTATTCCCGTTGATGGAGGTGTAAGTACTGGTAAGGCAACTAAATTACCACCTGTTGGTAATGCAACCCATAACCCAAATCTTGATCCATTACTATTTTTTGTAGAATCTATAAAACCAGATGCTACAACCACAATTGCTTTATTAGTTAAATTTAACGCTAATAATGGTGCGGAGTAACTTGCTACTGTGCTTGTTCCATCTTCATTTTTTACATCTATAGTATAATTTGTTGTTGGTAATTCCAAATAGCCTGCAAAATTGCCGTAAGACGCATTGTTTACTAAACGACCTGCTGTGCGTTCATTCACATCTACCGTTGGCGCATCGGTGGAACCATGATGGATTAACACATCTGTATTTCCAGAAGTACTAGAAGCCTCTCTGCCCATACCATACACTTTAATTTCGAACGGTTTTTTTGGAGTGTAGCCAGTTGAACTTACTATTCCGTCGGCTATCAATACATACGTAGCACCACTTAACAAATTATATTTGAATGTTAGTCCAGGTATTGTATCATTTATTGATGTACTTGTTTTAGGTGCAATAGCTATTGAAATTAATTTATTTGCAGGAACATCAACAAAAGGAGAAGCTGTTCTAAAAGAAAAATCATTTAATAATAAAGTACCGTTTAAGTAAACGTCAACTATTTTTGCTGCTGCATCGGCAGAGTTATGTATTACTTGAACTCTAGCAACTGCTCCAATTGGTGCTGGTGCTGTTGGCAATGCAACTAATTTACCACCAGTTGGTAATGCAACCCATAATCCAAAACTTTTACCGTTGCTGTTTTTTGTTGGATCTAAAAATCCAGATGCTACAACAACAATAGCTTTGTTAGTTAAGCCTAATGTTGCTAAAGGTGCAGAGTACGATGCTACGGTGGTTGTACCTGCTGCATCTTGTACATCTAACGTATAATTAGCAGTTGTTAATTCCAAGTAACCTGCAAAATCTCCGTAAGACGCATCGTTTACTAATACCCCAGCGGTACGTTCTTTAACATCAACTGTTGGTGCATCGGTAGAACCGTGATGAACCAATACATCTGTTTTACCTGCTACTTTAGAAGCTTCTCTACCCAAAGCATACACTTTAATTTCAAATGCTTTTTTAGGTGTGTAACCAGTTGCGCTTACTATTCCATCGGCTACTAAAACATAGGTTGAGCCTGTTGTTAATGTAAAATAGGATGTTAAGCCTGCAATGGTATCGTTTACAGATGTACTTGTTTTAGGTGCAAATGCAACTTGTAATTTTGTGCCTGCCGGAGCATCAATAAAAGGTGATGCGTTTCTAAAAGCAAAATTGTTTAATAACAATGTACCGTTTAAATATACGTCAACGGTATCCGTTGCTGCATCGGCCGAATTGTGTATTACTTGTACCCTTGCTGTTTGTGCAAAAAAAGGTGTACTAAAACCTCCAAGTAATAGGGTTAGAAATAGTTTTTTCATTTGATTTTTTTTTGATGAATTAAAATTTTGTTTAACTTTTGATGCACAATATTAAACATTATTTTTTATTTTGTTTAATTATTTTTTTAAATAATTAAACAAAATAAAAAAAGACACCAGCAATAAACTAAAAATCAACACCTTAAAAGTTAAAATATTTATCAACAATTTGAAAATTATTTTATATAAAATAAGAATTTAACAAACAAAAAAAAGCTGCCGAATTATTCGGCAGCTTTTTTTTAAAATTAATCTTAACTAAGCCTTTGTAGCAGCGTCGGGTCTTAACATTCTGCGTAAAATTTTACCAATTGGAGTTTTCGGTAAATCATCTCTAAACTCAATTGCTTTAGGCACTTTATAACCCGTAAGAAATTGTTTACAATGTTCCAACAATTCAGCTTCGGTTAATGATGCGTCTTTTTTCACAACAAAAATTTTCACTACTTCACCTGATTTTTCATCTTCTATTCCAATACAAGCAGCTTCCATTACTTTATAATGTGATGCAACTACTTCCTCTACTTCATTTGGATAAACATTAAAACCAGAAACAATGATCATGTCTTTTTTACGATCAACAATTTTGAAATAACCATCTTCGCTAACAACTGCAATATCACCTGTTTTTAGCCAACCATCGGCTGTCATTACTTTTGCTGTTTCGTCGGGTCTGTTATAATAACCTTGCATTACTTGTGGTCCTTTTACCCAAATTTCGCCTGGTTCCCCTTGAGGTACTTCATTGTTGTCTTCATCCATTAATTTAACATCGGTTGATGGTAAAGGAATACCAATGGTTCCAACTCTTTCGGTACCATCAATTTTATTGCAGGTAACAACAGGCGATGTTTCAGTTAAACCGTAACCTTCTACCAAGGCTGTTCCTGTTACTTTTTTCCAAAGATCGGCAACTGGTTTTTGAATGGACGTTGCACCGCCAATAACTGCTTTTAAATTACTAAAGTCTATTTTTTTAAATTCTTCATCATGCGCAAGTGAATTAAATAATGTATTTACGCCTGTTAAAAATGTTGCTTTACTAGTAGCCAAAGTTTTCACAAATCCAGGAAGATCACGAGGATTCGCTATTAAAATATCTTTACCTCCATTGGCAATAAAACCAATTAAATTTACGGTTAATGAAAATATATGATAAAGTGGTAATGGTGTAACAATGATCTCTTTTCCTTCAATTACTCGGATAGAGTTCAATGTAGAAGTTTGTTCAACATTGGCCAAAACATTACGATGTGTAAGTACAGCACCTTTTGAAACACCTGTTGTTCCACCAGTATATTGTAAAAAAGCAATATCCGACGATTTTGTTTCAACAGGCGTAAATTTATTAGCCGTATTATCTGCTACAACATCTCTAAAACTTAATCCGCCGTCATAAGGCATTGGTGCTGCTGGAGTAGGAAAAAGATCCGTAGCCTCAGCAATGATAACTATTTTAATTGCAGTATTTGCTACAATAGCCTTTAATATTGGTGCAAATGGAGAAAACAGAACAATAGCTGTTGCACCTGAATCTTTAAATTGATGTTCCATTTCTCGGGCTGTATACAATGGATTAGTGTTAACTATCACTAATCCTGCTAGCATAGAACCATAAATAGCTACAGGATAAGAAAGAATATTGGGCATTTGTAATGCAATGCGATCGCCTGGTTTTAAATTGGTATTTGTTTGAATATATGCTGCAAAATTATGCGCCAAACGGTTAAAGTCTTTGTAAGTAACTGGCACGCCCATACTTTCAAAAGCTATATTATCTGAAAATTTTTTACAACTCAATTCAAATAAATCCTTAACACTTTTATATTTATCGGGATTTATTTCTGTTGGTATTCCAGCAGGGTATTGTTTTAACCATGTTTTTTCCATTATACTTTTTTTAGTTATTATTTCAACTACTTTTTTTAGTGATAAACCAATTTTAAATTTCAACAAAAATAGAATTATATTAATTCTAGTCAAAACTAAATAGTAATTTACTTTTTTGGTTAATTTCCATTATTAATAGGTAATTATTATCTATAATACTTTTTAGTTTGGATTTACCCAACCATTAAATTTACATTTACGTAGTTGCCTTTGGAGCTTGTAAATTAAAATTAAAACAGATATTTGTTAAATTCATCAACTCCTAAATTAAAAATACTTACTATAAAAAAAATCAAAAAAATGAAAAAAAAATTACTCTTAATGCCTGTAATTGCTATTGCTGTATCTAGCTTTGCTCAAATAGATACAATAAAAAATAACAAGTTTGAAAGTTGGACAGGCAATGAACCTAATAATTGGGGATCGTCTAATGCTATTGCTTTAGGTTCGGTAAGTAAAGCCACAGGAGGGGATTTGTTGGGTGCTAACACGTTAGTGCTTACTACTCAAGCTTCCATAGGTAATCCAATTCCTGGTGTTGTTGTATCTAACGGAACATTTACTGTGTCAGGCACAAATCCTTTTATTAAAGGTGGTTTTGGTTATAGATTGCGTCCAACATCCTTAACCTATGTTTGTAAATATAACTCAGGTGGCGGGAGCGATGCACCTTTGGTTCAAGTTGTATTGACTAGATGGGTTGCCGCGAAGGCTGCATCTGGATCTATGCCAGCAGTAAAAGCACATAGAGATACTCTTGGTGTTAGTCGTTCTACAACTGCAGGCTCCACGTATGCAAAACAAACCTTAGCTATTTCCTATTCAAAAAATCCAGTTGGTGGCAATCCTACAACAATTAAAAATTATACTACAGGAGCCAGCTCACCCGATAGTGTTCAAATTTTAATTGCTTCTTCAGGTACAAGTGGAGCGGTAGCTAATTCAACATTTTATATAGATAGCTTGGCTTTTGTATATAATTGTGATTTAGATCCAAAAATACTAACGTCTGGAAGTAATCCTGTATTATTACCAACGGATGGAGCTGAATTAACAGCAAGTGCGGGGCAACCGTATAGTATTAAAATTACTTCGTTTGTTCCAAAATCTGTAACTACTACTCTTCCTTTAAATGGATTTGACTTTCCATTAACAACAACCATTGATAGTGTACTTGTTAACTCTACTTCACTTTCGGGATCGGCAGCTAATTTTATGACAGTAGATCCAACTCCTACTGGTGGCAAAACAGGTGGCAACTCCATTCAATGTATTACTTTATCGGGAACAATTCCTGCATTGCCTGCAAATGCAACATATAATTTAATACTTACTTCAACCATTTGGGGAACTTCTACTGTAGCACCACTTGATAACTTTCCGTCGCCACAAACTACTACCTATACTATTAAAGTTGGAACAGGTAGTACACAACTTACAGCCACTGATAATACAAAGTGGAAAACAACAAAATATGCAGGAAAAGACAGAGTATACAACGTATACGTACCTACAATTTATGATGGATCAAAAGCTGTGCCTTTGGTTTTTAATATTCATGGTTGGACAGGAAGTACTACTAAACAAATGGATTTTGCTAATTTTAATCCAATTGCCGATACGGCTAATTTTATTGTAGTTACACCACAAGCAACAGGTACTGTACCAAGCTGGGATTTAACAGGAACTACTGATACTGATTTTTTAATGGCTTTACTTGATACGTTAGAGGCACAATACAATATAGATTCTAACAGAGTGTATTCTACAGGATTTAGCCAAGGCGGAATGATGAGTTATATATTTGCTTGTTCTCACAGTACACGTATAGCTGCAGTAGCACCAGTTGCAGGAGGCATGACCCAAACTACACTTTCTGCTTGTAAACCAAGCCATTATATGCCATTAATGGCAATACATGGCACATCCGATCAGTTAGCTAATTACAATGGATCTACTAGTCCTGTTAATACTCCAAGTGTACAAGCGTTATTGAACTATTGGGTAGGCGTAAATCATTGCAATACTACTCCTGTAAAAACTACATTACCAGATCTTACTACTGCCGATGCTTCTACAGTTGAACACTATGTTTATAGTGGAGGTTTGAGTAACACATCGGTAGAACACTATAAAGTGATAACTGGAGGGCATGAGTGGCCAACATTGGCACCGGGAACAAAAAATAATTATGGTGTAGGAAACAGAAACTTAGATTTTAATGCTAGTAAAGAAATTTGGAGGTTTTTTAGTAAGTATTCTTTAAAATCATTAGATGTAGTTAATGGTATTAACGATTATTCGGATTATAACAATTTAATTTTGCTATATCCAAACCCTACAAGTGGTAGTTTTACTTTAGATGTTAAAAATTATATAAACGCAAAAGTAAAAATTGTTGATTTGCTTGGAAATACTGTATTTGAAAGCACTATTAAAACTCAACTTACTAAAATTGATTTAAATAATATAGCTAATGGTATTTACTTATACCAAGTAATAAATCAAACTGGAAGTATGACTAGTGGAAAATTATTTGTTGGACAATAGTACTTTCGTACAAAACTAAAATGCCCTGAAAGATTATATCTTTCAGGGCATTTTTATTATGATATAATTTGATGCGATTAAAAGGCTATTAAAATTCCAATTAAACAATTAATAGGTCGCTCCTCTGGAGCTTATACTAATTATAATTAAGAATTAGTCCAAAAAGGGTACGAGAGAATATACTCAAATCCGCAAATGCTTTTCACAACATCATTGGAGAGAATTACAACTTGGTTCGTTATAAAATCACTGACCTCGTCTAGCGTTTTATGCAATTTTCCAGTAAA
>CANFLQ010000107.1 GCA_947447995.1 Bacteroidota bacterium
GAATAGCTTGTGCTTGTATAGGAGTTGGAGTAGTATAGCCTTCTTCCTGTAAGGCTTTTAAAATGGTTTCGGAAATATTTAATGTTTGAAATTGCATAATTTTTTTATAATTAATAAAGGAGAGCATACGTTGCTCTCCTTTAATTTTAGCACAAGATAAGGCTTTTATCTGTGACCTATGTATTAATTTACGCATACTTTGTTTTTTGTAATCAATCAATGCTAAAAGGCAATTTGGTATTGCAGGTATAGCATACCTCTGCGTGCCGACTCAACATCTACATAGTTTTTAGTTACGGCATCTTGCTCATATACCGGGCGATTTTGGTAATTAAGGCTTATTTTGTTGTAACCGGAAATTAACCAATTTACACCAACATCGCACATTACCATGTTGTTGGATTGTAAAGCTTTGTATTGACTTATTTGAGTGCCTATATAGGGTTGTAATGTTCCTCTTTCTCCCAGTAAATTATTTTTGAATTTATAACCAATTTGAGCAAACTCACTACTTCCTGTTCCCATCATAGGAAATGCATTACCAAAAGCTTTAGCGTTTAAATTAGCAACGGAAGTATTCATTGCTGTTGTCATATTCATTACACCGTTGTAACGTAAGTAATTTTGCCCATAATCGGCGTAGGAATATGCTGCATAAACGCTAATTGCATTTCCTTTTTCTTTGTTCAGGAAGGAGTCGTAAAAAAGATCAAGACCAATTATCAGCAGATTACTGCTTTTTAAATTGCTTGCAATTTCTGTTGCTGTGGGTGAAACAGGAACAGAAGATCCATTCCAATAACGCATTGCATTTTGCTGATATTGGATACCTGCCCCTAAAGTTAACATGTGTTTTTTACCCAAATACGTTCCTGTATTATAAGGCAAATCATTACTTTCTTTATCAAAAAAATGATACTTGAAATAACCTTGGTATTGCAAATCGGGCGGAGCAGGTGAAAATTTAGCATTGCTAGAATATGATGTGTCAATAGAAGTAGCAGCAGTTGAACCAATAGTAGGCACTTGTGTTTGCATTGAAAATGGTTTACCTACAGCTATCCTGTAATCAAATTTACCCAATTGACCTTTAAAATAAATCCCCAATTTTCGCCCAAATTGATCGTTCTGATCACTTGTTGTTTGCTGGTAAATGGGA
The DNA here is from genome assembly GCA_947447995.1 of Bacteroidota bacterium. Classification (GTDB taxonomy): domain Bacteria; phylum Bacteroidota; class Bacteroidia; order 2-12-FULL-35-15; family 2-12-FULL-35-15; genus 2-12-FULL-35-15. Next base: position 1,160 of record CANFLQ010000107.1, read on the forward strand.
GCATCCGCCATTAAAATGCTGCCTACTGCGGGTGCTGAGTAACGCAACGGACCACCAAATGAAGTAAGACCTGTACCAAAGGTTAGGTGTTTTTTCCATATACTGTACTCGGCAACAACATCATGAAAAAATGCGTCTTGTTTACGCGGAGCCAAGTAATTAAAATTATTCAATCCAAATTGAGTGTATACAAAAACACGTTTTGTAACTTGTCCGAACAATTGTAAACGCAAACGGCGTAATCCGGCATCTGTAGTTTTATTTTGAGCATAACCAAATACGTTGCTGCCTGGGTTATTCCAGTCGTATCGGGCTTGGGCTTGCATTACTACTGTTGCTTTAAGCCACTGTGAACTATCGTTGCTTAGGTATACTTTTAAGCCTTCTTTTTTTAATCGTTCCTGAATTTTATCGGCAACAGTTGGTGCTACAGAAGTAGGCAATTCCTGTGTTTGAGAAAACGCCGTAGTGCTTAATATAATTGCTAATGCAAGGGTTTTTATCTTTTTCATAGTTGTATAATTAAGTTAAAGTTTGGACAATAAAATACTAGGATACTCTTTTAGAATATCGAAATTGTTTGAAATGTTTTTGAAAAATTTATTTCAATAAACGTGTAGAATTTTGATCGTGCCCTAAATGACGATGCTCATGAATTCCATCCATTTTAAAAGAGCCGCCGCCTCTTTTAAAATCTTCAACCAAGGCACGTAAAGTAACCATCGAAGTATGGTCTACAATTGGTGCAGTACTTAAATCGATGTGAACATGTTTATCTAAAGGGATTGCTGCTAATTGTTTTTTGAATCCCAATATATTGGAAAACATCAAACCGGAATTAACCTTAATTGTATAATTGTTTTCATCCTGTTTAACATCCAGATTGCAGGCAAATAAATCTTTGGTTGAGCTATTGAATATATTGATAATTAGCTCTAAAAGTATTCCACTTCCTACACCCACCAATAGGTCGGTAGCCAAGGTTACCACAACCGTTGTAGTAAAAATTACAAATTGCTCTTTACCAACATGCCATACATGTTTAAATTCTCTGGGATGTGCCAATCTGAAACCTACGAATATTAACATGGATGCTAATGCCGCATTTGGAATCATTTCAATTATTGGAACGAACAACAATACGGCAAGCAATAAAAATACACCGTGAAAAAAGTTAGCCCAACGTGTTTTGGCTCCGTTTGAAACATTTGCAGAACTGCGGGCAACCTCAGATATCATTGGTAAACCGCCTAGTAAACCTGCGAGTGTGTTACCAATACCTACAGCACGTAAATCTTTGTTAAAATCGGATTTACGTTGATAAGGATCTAAGTTATCAATAGCTTTTGCGGTAAGTAAGGATTCTAAACTGCCGATCAAGGCAAATAGAATAACATATTCAATAAATTCGCTCATATTGCTGGTAAGCCCTGTAAAATCAGCATTTATAAAACCTCTACTTACAAAATCTCCCATTTTGGTGCCATTGGTAAGTGAGTCTAAAAAATTACCAATTTTTACTAATGAAAAATTGGAAATTTCATTGTCTGTTTTTATGTTTAATACTAATCCCAATGGTATTGCAATTGCTAGTACAACCAATGGTGCTGGGATTTTTTTAATCCTTTCGTGTTTAATATAACTTAAAATAATTAATAAGGTTAAACAAGCAAGTCCAATTTCAGTTAAATGATCATTTTCATGAATTATGCTATTCGGAATCATGGCTAAAAGTTCTAAAGGGGCTTTCCCTTTTAATAATTTAGGGTTAACTCCTAATAACGTATGAATTTGTTTTGACATAATAATTATTCCAATTGCTGCTAACATACCATGAATAGCGGCACTTGGAAAAAAATCGGCCAGCTTGCCAAACTTTAATACACCAAAAAGTATTTGAATGATACCGGCAACCACAATAGCACCTAAAATAAGATGCCAGCCAGTATCTCCACCCCCAAAGGATGCAACACCTTCGCTTGCAATAACTATTAATCCTGCAGCAGGCCCTTTAATTGTTAATCGGGAACCTGCCAAAATACTAACAACGATACCACCAATTATAGCGGTAACTAGTCCGAATATTGCCGGAAAGTCGGACGCTTTAGCAATACCTAAACTTAGCGGTAATGCCAATAAAAAAACTAAAAATCCTGACAATGCATCATCTGTCAAATTTTCTTTTAATCCCGCTAAACCATCTTTTGGAATACGCAAGGCTTTTTCTGATATTTTCATATTGAATATTTTTTTAGATTATTTTTTAAGATGTAAGATCTGATTTGGTTTGAAATGTTTTTGGATGTGGACCTAAAAATATGCGTGCATATATGCGTATCAAAGTAATCCCATTTAATACAAAAATGTTGGCAATAAAAAATGCAAGTAAAAATTGATTTTGCTCTACGTGAGTTAAGATTACATCCTCACCTAAAAATGTAGGTGTGATAGGAAACCCGGCTAATCCCAAACATGAAATTAAAAAGATCAATGCAAATTTTGGATGTTTATGAACCAGGCCGTAAAACTGATCAAAGCCAACATTTTTATTTTCCGCAGCGCGTAATCGGTAAAGGATGTAGTAACCTAAAACTCCGCAAACTATAACTCCACTCATGTATAGAAAAGTTTCAAAGCCCTCAAAATGTTCATTGAAGTTAATTGCCAAATCAATAAACAAATGCGCCATTATGATGAGCAGCCACGCTAAGCGGTAGTTTTTACGCTCGTTATACGCTTTTAATACCATCAGTAAGGCTGTAAATCCTATTGCTGTTGCCAGATATGTTTTAACAGTTTCTGAAAACGGTGGGTTGATATAGGAAAAATAGAATCCCACCAAATAAACAGGAATGAAAAAATATAACAGGTTTTTAAGTGTTAAAAAGTTTAGTTGGGTTCGCAGTCCTTTTAATGGTCCTAAAAAAATAGAAAATATTATTTTGTCTAAATACCATTCTTTAATGGATAACATGTAAAGAGAATTTTTAAGTTTTTTGCTTAACGAATTTTCTACTACATCATCGGTATGCGGTTTAAAGTTGTAAAACTGTTCACGAATTAAATACGTAACTACCGAAGGCGAAACAAGCAGTTGGTAGGTTCTTAAAAAAGCATTTCCTGCAAAGTGAATCAATGCTAATTTTTCGAAGCCTAATGCTATTTCAATAAAAATAATACCTATTTGTGCTGCCGATGCATACGCTACTTGTCCTTTAATACTAGATTGAACTCTGGCAATTAAAGAAGCAATTATTGCGGTTGACAATCCCAAAATAACAATAATAATTCTTACAGAATGTTGGTGTTCCCAAAACGGGAATGTTCGTAACAATAAAAATGCGCCAATGTGTACCGATAAAGAGCCATAAAAAATTGCACTGGACGGTGTTGGTCCTTCCATGGCTCTGGGTAGCCAAGCTGTAAATGGCAGTTGCGCTGATTTTGCAGCTGCTGCAATTAAGATCATTAAAGAAATAAAAACACCAACCCAACTGTGTGACGCTAAATGTTCGTGTACCAACTCATAATTGGTAAGTTTTAAAAAAGTAACATTTTCGTGCCATAAATGGTGCATCATCCACATTGCCAAAATAATTCCCAAATCACCAATTCGGTATATGGTAAATACTTTGATAGCGTTTCTTACTGGTAAGTACCTTTCTCTGTAAAAGGAGATTAATAAAAAGGAGGAGATGCCAAGTATTTCCCAACCAATAAATAATGTTTCAAAATTACCGGACAAAATAGTAATGTTGTATCCAAAATAAAAAAACAACATGGTGTTGAAAAATCGTTTGTAACCCGATTCTCTGTGTAAATAATAACGGCTGTAAACGGTTACCAAAAAGGTTAAGAAAGCGCCCACTAAAAAATAAACAGCGGATATTTTATCGAAATAAAAATCGATAAAAAAATTGTAATGCGGGTTTTGATAAATAGAAATATCAGTAATGTTAAGTGTTGGATGACCATTTATCAACCAAAAAATCACCAACGCTATTCCTAATATTAAATTACCTCCAACTACATAGAACGCTATATTTGATAATAGACTTTCCTTTTCTTTTGGTACTAACAGACTTAATACAAATCCCAACAAGGGAAGTAGTAAAAAGATGTGAAGTATGTTTTCCATAATTATTTTAATTTGTAAGTAATACCGGAATGTTTTCCTGATAGGTTTCTATATATGTTTCGATATTAGAAACAACTGGTAGTTCCGATTTTAATGGTTGATAGTTAATGAACTTGCCTTCTTTAAACAGATACAAATTATTGTCTTCCGGATTTTTTACAACTAAATGAACCCATTCATTGATAAACCATTCGTAAGTGCTTTTATTTGTTTGTATGGTTTTTAAAACTACTTCAGGTAAATGTTCAATAATAAACAGTAAACGAATTGGGTCGTGTACTTCAATCATTTGAGCAGGTAATCCGGGTCTGAGATCACCATCCACGCCATTTGATACAGCATATAAACCAATAACATTGTGAGGTAATTTTGTACCAGCCCCTAGTTTTTCGGTATCAACACGTGAAAAATAATATTCCAAATTAATACCACCACAAACCGGAGCAGCAGCATTTAAAATGTTGAGTAGGTATTTGCCTTCCTGATCTACTCTGTAATCGTAGGAGTTCATAAAAGGTCGGCGGTCAAGAAAAATCCCTTTGGTTAAAGATCCTCTACCTACAATACACATGGCATTGGTTGCGTGATTTAGTTCCGGACGGGGTTCAAATAATGAAACAGACCTTCTTTTAACACGTTCGTGAACTTTTTTTAATGACATTTTAGTATCAATAGTTTCAAATCTTCTGGAACGTTCTTTTGCGTTCAGATCCAATGCGTGCAGGAATTTTTTTACGTTTTCAAGATGCAATGTTGCATTGTTTGCCGACAATAAATCTTCGTCATAAAACTCAATCTCGTCGCGGGTAGTATCGTGCATGGAACCAATAAACTGCGTAGCTTCAGGTATGGCAATGCCTTCAGAATTTAATATCTCACGTACCTTTTTATGGTTAGCCATAAATGAAAATACACGGGCATTTACTGCTCCAGGTCTGCCGCAACAAGCACCACAATCATATCCTGCATAGTGGGTGTTGTTTACCGAACTTGCACCGTGCCCAACAAGATAAACAATAGGGGAAAAATCTTTTACAAGACCGATACTTTTCAAGGTATTACCTACTCGTAACGCCATTTCTTCAATAGTGAAGCCTACTTGTAAACCATCAAAAGTTTCATTTTCATTTTCAATTGTAAGCTGTGAGTGCTTATCCATGTGTTGAAATGAAAGAGCTGTTGCTGGTGTTACTGAGGGTTTAAAAATATTGAAGAATAGTTTAAAAGCAGACGAAAAACCCAATGTTTGGCTTATCAACCAACCTTGAATAGGAGCATGTGCGCGCTTGTTATAATGCACATCTGTTTTTATTCCCTTTTTTCTATTTCCCTCTTTAATTAAAAATTTAGGTGTTACAGGAGCTGGACAAGCCTTGGTAAGAAATTTTCCGTTTTCAGGTTGAAAATAAAATTCAACACCAAAAAAGCCCGGAGTGCCAAAGGTTTCACTTTTAGGATCAATATTTTCCACATATCTTCTTAACGAATACTCTCTGTCATCAATACAAAATGCAGCTTGAAAACTTTTTGGTAATTGTTTGTCAACCTGTTTTATACTTTTAATACCGCACAATACATCATCGTAATAACTCCATTCAAAAGCATTTTGCCAAATGGTAAGTACTTCAAATAATTCGGTTTCGTGTATGGTATCAAATAATTTTGCAGGTATTTCGCTTAGGTTTAAGGCCAAGGGTTTCCATGTTTCTCCAAACTTTTCGTCCAAGGCATCAATTTCAAGCAACAATTCAAAAAAGATAAAATCATGAAGCGAAATGATTCTTCTGTCGAGCAATGTTTCCGGTTGAATTTCAACTACACCAATAAAACCGGATAATCCGGGGTGTGCAAATTGCTGGTCGAATAAATACTGTTCAAAATAAGTTTCATCACCAACAACCAAATGAAGTAGGTTTTCAAGTGTTTGCTTTTCATCCAGTAATAATTTTTTAGCTCTTGGTGTTTTAAAAAAACTTACGATGCTATTTTGCTCTATTTCTCTTACCGCACTTAAAAAGCTTTTATTTGGAATAGGGAAATTACGGATAGCGATGCCTTGATCCAAATAACTAGCAAGAAATCTGAATAAAAATGGGCTGGTAATTTTGTCAAGATTAATTCCATATTGATCTTTCCAATTTGCTCGCAACTGACCAACTCTTGAAGTAATTTGAGTTTCGTAATTTTTATGAAGCAAAATTTCCTTCCAAGCGTTTATTGCAGATTCTCCTTTTTTATCGGTAATACTCTTTTCCAGTATGTCTTCCAGTATGCGTTTAGACTGGTACATAGAACGGTATTCGTCCAATGAAAGAGTTACCTGAAATCCAAAAGTTTGAGAGGCTTTATTTATACCTTCAAAAAACGTTAAATGTTGGAATGCATGCAACGTATTATGATGAACAAAATCTTTTAAAGCAGCTTGAGCAGGCAAATAATGCTGAAGCTTATGCAGGGATTTGTGTTCATCAAATAAACCTTTTTTAGAGTCCATTTGAATTGAAATTTAACGTGTTAAAAAGAAAATTGAAAGGTGTTATTGATTTATGCTTTTTGTTTGGGAGTAACTAAAAACGAAAAGGGTATGTATTAAGCTAAAAAAGACTTCCAAGAGCAATACAGGATGTAGCGTTCTACTGGTTTTTTAGTTTCATTATTAGCGATAAAGTATGCGAAGGCTTTTGAAGAAAGTTTAATAGGTTGTTTTGCTTCCCGAAGTAAAATGGAAATAAAATAGATATTTTCTCCAATTTTTTCCTTGTTTTCATCATCATCCAATTCTTCACTAATTAAAATATTTTGAGAAGAAAGAGGTGTGTTTTCGTTTGAAAAAATAAGCGTATTTGATTTGTAATTTTGGTAAGCTGTTGAATTATTTTGTGAAAAATTGTTAGCGTGAACAATGTTGTTGGGAGTAGCTTTAATAAATGTAGTGCCCAATAGCATCAGTATTGCCAGCAAGCATATTTTGTTAAATAGTAACGAAAGGGTTAAACTTTTGTTCCGCATTTTTGAAAGCTACATAGTTTAAATACAAAAGTATATCAATATTTTTGGTAGTCCTAATATTGACATTTAATATTTTCACAAAAAAGGTTAAATAAAAAAAGACCTTTCATTTCTGAAAGGTCTTTTAAGTGCGGATGAAGGGACTCGAACCCCCACGCCGTGAGGCACCAGATCCTAAGTCTGGCGCGGCTGCCAATTACGCCACATCCGCAGCATATTTTTATTTTAGGAATGCAAATATAGCGTTTTTTATTAAAAACAAGCAAGATTATATTCTTTTACTTATATAATTGAATCTAAGGAATAGTGATATTGCTGCAAGGGTTAGTCCTAAAGCTAAACCATACCAAATACCTTGTGAGCCAAAATTTAACGTAAACGCAAATAGATAACTCATGGGTAAACCAATTCCCCAATAGGCAATTAAGGTGATGGTGGTGGGGATCTTTACATCTTCCATGCCGCGTAATGCACCTAAACAAACAGATTGCAAGCCATCGCTTAATTGAAAAAATGCAGCGATAACAATTAATGCGGTTGCAATGGTAGTTACTTCGGTTACACTATTAAAAATAAAAGGCAGGTAATTTTTAAATAA
>CANFLQ010000108.1 GCA_947447995.1 Bacteroidota bacterium
CCACCCAAGGTATTATCAAAACCATTAATTATCGGAAAATTTTTTGATCGTGTAGCAGTCGCTACAATTACATTTCCTGCATTGTCTAAACCAATCTCACCACGGTAATAATCACCATAGTTATATTGAAGAGAATCCAATGAATGGCTAAGGTCGCCAAGTTCAATTGTATTGCTATTAACTCCATCATTATTACTTCCACCAATATAAGTAGATGCAAGTAATGAAGTGCCCGTATTGTTAAATTTTGCAACATAAATATCCGTTCCCACATTAAAAATATTACCATTGTTTGTATGTGGGAAATAATACACACCACCGTTAAATGTAATATCATACGCATTTGCGGTAACAGGAAAATCCGTTGAACCCGTAACACCATAGAGGTATAAATTATTTTGTGCATCCATAATTAAACTGGTAACAATTTCGGTACCTATAGCACCTCCCAAATAGGTTGAATATTGCAAAAATGTACCGGTAGCATCATATTTTGTTAAAACAACATCCGTTTTGTCTGATTGATAGGCTCCATTGTAGGTATTATCATAAGCACCCAATGTAGTTGGGTATCCCTGATCAAATGCTATTCCACCCGAATATAAATTCCCTTGTTCGTCGTAGGTTGCACAATGCCCGAAATTACTAGCTACAGAGCCGGATGAAGCTGCAAATACCAATACGGGATCAATTACTAATTCAAAATTTTTATTGTATCCTTGGGGAAATTTAAAATGAACAGTAGTATTTTCTAACACAAATTCGCAGGGTACATCCACGCGCTTGCTAGCTATCCATTGGTAAGCATAAGGACGTTGTTCATACAACTCATTAACACTGGTAGTTAATTTTAATGCACCTTTTTCTAAACTGATAGTATTAAGTCCTTCATAAAAAAGTTGTATTTGATTGGTATTGCCTTGAGGCGAAACGTAAAAATTATATTTTACGCTGTTTTGAAGTCCCAATATTTCAAGATCAACATGGTTGTACAAACCTTTATAATTAACCTCTTTATAATTTTTCACATTTCCTGCCCATTTACTTTTATCGTTACCAATAAAATAATTACAATAATCGGGGGTTACTTTTTGCGATGATATTTCAGTAGTTTTTGAAGCATCAACAAAAGTCATTCTGAAGGCATGTGATTTAATTATTGAAGATGTTTGTTGTCTTGCATTTTTAAAATAATTTTCATCCTGATTACTTGCTCCATGCTGATGCTCTGTTTCTACTGCATTTTTATCGTAAAAGCTGTAGGTGAAGCAATTTTTTTCAAGAAACATTTTACCGCCATCCAATTGCGCGGCATACATTATTTTTTTATCCCATTGATTTTTATTTTCGGTAAACCGGATGGTATTTTGCGGCTCAGGAGTTTTTATTTCGCCCGAAAAAACCTTCGCATGAATGCAAATAAAAACAAAAAAAAGAAAGTGTTTTTGTAAAATAAACTTCATAAAGGCAAAATGTCGGGAAACTTAACGACACAAAATACGGATTTATCTAATTAAAGTTACATTTCCTTTTTTTTCCAACGTTTCACCATTAAAACATTTGGCTTTTAGATACCATGCAAATACAGCCGGATCTGCTTTCATGTTGTTATAAATACCATTCCAACCTTTGGTAATATCGGTAGTTTCAAAAACCAATTGTCCCCAACGATTGTATACTGCAAAATAAAGTTCAGTTATTGAATTGCCTCTCACATATAAAACATCATTTTTCCCATCGCCATTGGGCGTAAATGTATTGGGCACAAAAATACTTGCAGGATCACATTCTATCACATAAATAGTAATTATTGCGGATTTAGGGCATCCCAAAGATCCTAAAATGCTTACAGTATACGTTGTTGTTGTTTCTGGTGTTACCAAAACAGTTGCCAGCCTGGGTATCTTAACTCCCGATGAAGCAATCCAAGAAACTGAAAGCGCAGAATCTGTAATTGCATAAAGAGTTGTTGATTGCCCTTGAAACAAAGTGTCTTCATTGGCAGTTACATTAATAATATACAATGTAGGATCAATTACATTTACGGTAGTAGATACTGTTTGAGTACAGGTATCGCCTACTATTTGAATGGATGTAACAGATACAGTATATGTGGTGGTTACAGTTGGCGTTGCAATAGGATTAGCAATGGTTGCATCGTTTAAGCTTTCCTGAGGCAACCAATTGTAAAAAACGCCCCCCATAACATTTAGCTGCACGCTATTATCTATACAAACAGCTGTATCGTTGCTTATGGCAATGGATGATAATTTAAAATTTAGTTGCACTACTGCTGTATCTTTGCAATTATTTATTGAGGAAGTAATTAGCTCAACATCATATATTCCATTTGCAGTATACGTATGCTGAGGGTTTTGAACCGTTGATGAATCTCCGTCATCAAAATACCACAACCATGAAACAGGTGCAATAGCCGATGAATCGTGAAACAAAATTTTATTGGAACAAGAGGGATTTTCAAAATCAAAATCGGCAGTTATGCCTGGATAAACAATAACACTTATCACATTTGAATTTCCAACACACTGTCCTGCTATTGAAGTAGCAGTAATTGTATAAACTACTGTTTGATTAGCCGTTGAAGTAGTATACAGCAAATCATTAATTGTAGTTGTAGTTTGCGGACTTAAACTTTCTCCTGAAACATTTATATTATCAGTAGCAAACCATTCAAATGTTGAATTTATATTACTTGTTAATTGTATAGCGGATACATTTCCGGAACATACCGAAGATGTGTTGACTACTATCATTGGAATTGGGTAAACTAGTACACTAGTATTTACAGCCGCCCCCACGCAGCTATTTGAAATGGATGTGGGTGTAATTGTGTAAATAACGGTTTGATTAAAAACAGTTGAATTAACTAATGAATCGTTTATGTTTGTTGTGATTTGTTGACTTGTTGTTTCGCCAGACACATTGTTATTATTAGCTGCAATCCAAGTGTACGTTGAATTAATAGCACTCTGCAAAGGGATATTTACCTTTACTCCTGAACAAATTGAAATACTATTATTTATATTCACATTGGGTGCTGGATGTACTAAAACATTAATAAAAAAGGGCTTTCCGGAACATTGAGTAGCAATAGAAGTAGGAACAACGGTGTATGTTAAAATTTGATTTACTAAAGTTGTATTTACCAATACATCACTAATAGTACTTGTTTTTTTTTGAACTGCACTTTCGCCCGAAACATTGGAAGTAGAAGCTGTTGCCCAGGTAAATGTTGAATTAACATCACTTGTTAAGGGTATATTTAACTTACTGCCACTACATATACTAAAATCATTTTTAACATTGGTAACAACAGGTGTTGGATTAATTGTAATATAGCTAAAAGTAGTATCTGCATTGTTGCAACTGGATGGATTGGTAACATATAATTTTACTAAATATTTGCCAGGATTCAAAAAAGTTCGTGTAGGATTTGCTATTACTGATGTAGTATCTCCACCACCAAAATCCCATAAAAAAGTTGAACCTGCGGTACTCTGATTTTTAAAATTAACGGTAAGTGAATCGCAACCTATTAGTTGGTTAACTGTAAAATCGGCCTGAACCATAGCTATTTCAAAATCAAATTTGAATACCCCATTATTGCAATTATCATTGTAATTGGGGTTTCCGGGTGTACCAGGCCATGCGCCTGGTGTTACTGGAAAATCGTCGTTACCACCGCAACCAGCGCATACCGATTGGTAAACTACTCCTTTTTTATCAAATCTACTGGTTCCTCCATCCACATGTTCCTGGCTTTTCGCTCCACCAAAATAGGTTGCATATATTAATGAAGCAACATCTTTTGCCAATACAATTAAATAAAAATTATAACCATCTGTTGTTGGCTGAATGGCATTTAATAAGGGCATTCCGTTGGTTGGTTTATTTGTTTCAATATTTCCTCCCCAACCTGACACATAAATATTTTCGCAATCATCTACCAAAAAAGCAGAAGGTGAAATATTAGGTATGCTATCTCCATTACCAAAAACAGTTGAAAAAATTAAAGTAGTTAACCTATTATTAAGTTTACTTATAAATTGACTGCTATTTGCATTAAAATACTTACTACTGTCTGTTACCGGCATTTTACCTTCGGACTGTCCAACCAGATATACATTATTACTTTTATCCAACTGTACAAAATAAGATTGGTCGTAATTAGCAGTTCCCAAATACGTGGCACTTAAAATTGCGGAACCATCAAATTTAATTTTAGTTACATATCCATCGGCTTTACCTCCAGCATAAGTTGTTTTTAATGCGCCTACTGTTGTTGGAAAATTAAAACTGCGGGTGCCACCTGTTACATACACATTTGCAGAATCATCTAATGCCAATGCGTAACCTGCATCATTATTATTACCTCCCAAATAAGAACTCCATAGCATTTGCGACAGATTGCTGTTTAGCTTAAAAACTACAGCATCTTGCTGTCCTCCCAATGTATTATCGAACCCATTTATGATTGGAAAATCAGGTGAGCGCGTAGAACTTGCGATACATATATTTCCAAATTTATCCACATTAATCTCTCCTCGATATTGATCACCGTAATTGTATTGCAATGAATCGGAAGGGGATGTATAAACAGGTATATCAAAATTTCCGGTTAGCGGATTAAATCCAAATGCAAACAAAACATTTGACTCATTTGTGTTTACGCCATCGTTCTCTCTTCCTCCAATAAAAGTAGAAGACAATAATGAAGTACCAGATGTATTAAATTTAGAAATATAAATATCTGTTCCATTTATAAAATATGTTCCATTGGACTTAAAATACAAACCTTTTCCACCCTTAAATATTTTATCATACGCATTGGCTGTTATCGGAAAATCGGAAGAGCCAGTTGCACCATAAAGTAATAAATTGTTTTGGGCATCCACTATCAAACTGGTAACAATTTCAGTACCTTTTGCTCCTCCTAAATAAGTGGAGTAACGCAAAAATGTACCCGATGAATCGTATTTAGTAATTACAACATCTGTTCTGCCATACTGAACAATACCGTTATACGTTCTATCATAAGCCCCTAATGTTGTTGGGTAACCTTGATCAAAACAGGTTCCGCCGGAGTATAAGTTACCTTGAGCATCGTAAGTGGCTGTCATCCCAAAATTATCGGCAAAAGAGCCAGAAGAGGCTGCAAACACTAAAACAGGGTCAATAACTAACGTATATTGTTTATTATAACCATGCGGAAAAATAAAGCTTACGGTGGTGTTTTCTAAAACAAATTTACAAGGCACTTGTATTTTTTCATTGCCTATTTGTTGGTAGGCAAAAGGCTTTTGTTCCATCAACTCATTAAGGCTGGTAGTTAATTTTAATGCGTTGTTTTCAAGTATAATTTTATCCAAACCCTGATAATACAATTTTATATTATCCGCATTTGCATAAGGCGCCAAAATAAAATTATATTTTAAACTGTTTTGTAAACCCAACACCTGCAAATCAATGCCATCATATATATTTTTATAATTTACTTCTTTATAATTTTTTACTCCTCCAGCCCACTTATTTTTATCATTCCCTATAAAATAATTGCAATAATCGGAGGTTGGATTGGTTGCTGATGTAATTACACTATTAAGGGCATTGATAAATGTCATCCTAAATGCATGGGAAGCAATGGGAGCTGCCCCTCCCGACCTCCCCGAAGGGGAGGAGTTGCTAACTGTTAAACATTTTGAATTACTAATGAGTTTATCCTCCTCCCCTTCGGGGAGGTCGGGAGGGGCTTTGGGATTGTGGCTTTTACGAAGCGTTTCCTTATCATAAAAACTATACGTAAAGCAATTGTTTTCGAGAAACAAAACTCCACCATCCAGCTGAGCGCGATATAATATTTGCGTATCCCATTGATTTTTATTTTCGGTAAATCGAACAGTATTTTGAGTTTCAGGAACTTTTACCTGAGCCATTCCACTTTTGATAAGTAGAATAGTAAAAATAAATATCGGCAAATATTTTTTGAAAATATATTTCATTCTTTTAATTAAATAATCTAAACTTTTAAAACAATTTCAAGTACGTTCAAATATACGTTTTTTTGACAAAAAAATAAACACTGTTTTTTATGTCAATTATATTTTTGAACTTTGAATCTCTAAAACAAATACTATCATAATGAAATATTCTGCAATTGATCCACAGTTATTTATCGAAAACCGTAAACGATTTGCGGCAAGCTTAAAACCCAATTCAATTGCATTATTTGTAAGTAATGATATTATGCCCACCAATGCTGACGGGGCTATGGGCTTTGTACAAAATTCAGATCTGTTTTATTTATCGGGCATTGACCAAGAAGAAACAATTTTATTAATTTACCCTGATGCGGCAAGCGGATTACATAAAGAAATTTTATTTGTAAAAGAAACCAGCGAAACCATTGCTATTTGGGAAGGGGCAAAACTTACCAAAGCGCAAGCAACTATTACGTCTGGTATAAAAAGCGTTTATTGGATCAACCATTTTGAACAGGTGTTTCAAACAATTGTATTTCAGGCAGAACATATTTATTTGAACAGTAATGAGCACAACCGAAAATACATTTTTATCGAAACTGCCGAAATGCGTTTTGCTAAAACAATCACGCAAAAATATCCGCTACATAAAATTGAACGTTCGGCACCTATTATGCATCATTTGCGTGCTGTAAAATCAATACCAGAAATTGATTTAATACAACACGCATGTAATATTACCGAAAAAGGATTTCGCAGGTTATTAAAATTTGTAAAACCAGGTGTGATGGAATATGAAATTGAAGCGGAAGTGATTCATGAATTTATTCGTAATCGTTCGCGCGGATTTGCTTATGGCCCCATCATTGCATCTGGTGCTAATGCCTGTGTATTGCACTATACCGAAAATAATAAAGAATGTAGAAACGGTGATGTAATATTGTTGGACGTGGCTGCCGAATATGGAAATTACGCAAGTGACTTAACACGTAGCTTACCAGTAAACGGCAAATTTACTAAACGACAAAAAGAGGTGTACAATGCTGTATTGCGCGTAATGAAAGCCGCTACAAAAATGCTGACTGTTGGCAACACTATTACAGAATACCATAAAGCTGTAGGACAATTAATGGAAAAAGAGTTAGTAGACTTAGGATTATTAACCATCAATGATATTAATACTACAGGAAATGAATTACCTGCCTATAAAAAATATTTTATGCACGGCACTTCCCACTTTTTAGGATTGGATGTTCACGATGTTGGAGATTATAATAGAAAGATAGAAGCTGGCATGGTGTTTACCTGTGAACCAGGAATATACATTCCACAAGAAAATTTAGGAATTCGTTTAGAAAACAATATTTTAGTAACAGCTAATGGACCAATTGACTTGATGGCAAATATTCCGATAGAAGCGGATGAGATTGAAGAATTGATGTGCTGATTTTTTGATGTGCTAATTTAAAAATTGAACTGCTATGCACTATTATTTTAGTAAAAACAAAATCGAGGACGTCATTGCGAGGAACGAAGCAATCTCAACCAAAGTATTGTATTAGATTGCTTCGTTCCTCGCAATGACGCGAATTAAATGAAATTTTGCAGAAACAGAATTCTTGCACTGAAAGTGGATAGTTTTGACTAATGAACTGAAAAATTAAAAATGCCCGAGGTCGAATTCAAAAAAATAAAAGTACACTATAGCGATACTGGAAAAGGTCGTGTAATAGTACTTTTACATGGATTTTTGGGTTCGCATACTATTTGGGAACAACACATAAAAAAACTATCAAAAAAATTTAGAGTTATAGCCATTGATTTACTTGGGCATGGCAAAACGCCTGCTTTGGGCTATTATCACAGCATGGAACTATTAGCACAAAGTGTAAAAGCTGTGCTTAATCACATTGGTGTAAGGCGGTATGTAATTGCAGGGCACTCTATGGGTGGCTATACCGCACTGGCTTTTGCCGATTTATATCCAGAAAATATTTGTGGCTTGTGTTTGGTTCACTCAACAGCATATAGCGATTTGGAAGCAAAACGAAAAGACCGTGATCGCTTAATTAAACTGGTAAAAAAGGGACGTACTGAGTTTATCCATGAAATGATTAGCAACTTATTTACTCCGGAATATTTGAGCAAATTTCCTAAGGAGGTAGCAAAAGTTCAGCACATTGCAGCTGGGGTTTCTAAACAAGCTATAATAAATAGTTTGGAGGGAATGAAAGAAAGAAAAAGTCGCGAATTAATTTTAAAATTCACGGAATATCCTGTTCTGTTTATTGTAGGTAAAAAAGACAGCATCATTAATTACGAAACCATTTATCCGCAAATAGGATTGTGCAAATACCCAACAGTATTGATGATGGAAAACGAAGGGCACATGGGATTTTATGAATCACCGAAAGAACCGATTATTGAAATTGAAAAATTTAGTATGCGTTGTTTCCGCGGAAATTTTGACTGAAATTAATGGTGTAGACAGAATGAAAAATTATTTTTAAGGAATAAGATTAAAACGACGTCGTTGCGAGTTCTGCGTTGAAGCAGAACTCGCAATGACGCCATCAATTGACATTATAATAACAAAAAGCCTTGCACTTAAAGTACAAGGCTTTTGGATTTATGAATTGAAACAATAAAATTACCCATTCAATATCGAGTCCCAACCTTGCGCTGTAAGTGGATGAATTGTTCCGGCTTTGGCAACTAAATTAACTCCATCTTTGCGGCTTGTCATGTGTCCGATTACGGTAATATTTGGATTGGCTTTTATTTTAGGAAAATC
>CANFLQ010000109.1 GCA_947447995.1 Bacteroidota bacterium
ACACTATCTGTTACCGATGCGCTACAATTTCCCGAAAAAATGGTTAACGTAACTGGGTAAATACCATTTGATGGAAAAGCGTGAGTAGGATTTTTTATTACGGCATCAACTACTTTATCATTATTAAAATCCCATGCCCAACCGGTTGCTGGGTCGGTAGGGGTGGAGGTATCTGTAAATTGGGTATATGAGCCTGCACAACCTGTAAAAGGGGTAAAAGCAGCAGGGCTTGGCCCTGGATTTCCTACCGTCATTTCAAGGGTACTTGCACAATTGGGACCAGCTAACGAAGACATAACCACTTGATACGTTCCAGCTTTATTAACATCTACGGTTTGTTTATCACTTGGACCTTCTATCCCTTTGGTACTTCCATCCACTTTATTAGTCCACTTATATGCCGAAGCATTGGTTGGTGCAGCTAATCTATTACCACCACAAGAATTTGGCGCTACAGTAACCACATCAGCAGGACTGCAACTTGCATCAATATAGGCATAACCTATATGAGCTCCTTTTGCACAGTCCCCTGTCGTAAATTCAATTGAAACGCATTCTCCGATGTAAGCCGCAAAAGGAAGAACAACGGTACTCCACCCTCTATAAAATACGTTTCTTCCACTACTTTTAGGAGGACCACATTCTGTAAAATCTGTCATTGGTGGTTGGGCAAAAACATATAAGTCACCGCAAGAAATTTTGTTTCCCTTTGAATCTCTAACAGCAACATTAAAATAAGGGCGTTGAACGCTATTGTGGGGAGCGCTAATAGGATCCTCTACTATAATTGCATATCTGTATGTGAAGTTAGCGGTTGCTGGTGTTACAAGGTATTCGAAAGTAGCTCTTGCCGCTTTTGCGCCAGCCTTATCACCATCACCTAACCTAAGCGATTGATTTCCTCCAAACGCTGGAACTACAGGTAATATAGTACTGCCAACCATTGGATCATAATTACCTAATGTTTGAATAGTATGTTGAGGTGAGCTAAACCCTGTGGATGTAACACAAATTATAGGAGGAGGATTTCCACATAACGGACTACAGCCTACGCATTGTCCTGGTGCGCTGTCTGCATCGCTTCCTGAACTGTAAGTCCATCCACCACTGGAACCAGATTCAAAGTCAGCATTATTGCATACTGTACATGAACCTTGAGCATAAACATTAATATTTAATAGTATACTAAAGATTAGAATAATATATAAACGTATGCTTAACTTCATTGTTTTTAATAATTAATAACCAATTATTTAAGATGCAAATTAATATTAAAAGGTTGCAGGTAAAAGGTGTAATGTATGGTTAACATAAAAAATGGAATTTGTAAAATTTGGATAGGATAAAACCCGAAAAAATATTTTTTATTTTGAAGTAAAGTGTTCATTAACTGATTTAATAAAATACGGCGAATCGTTCCATTTAATTTTACGGTATCCAAAATTTTGTTGCATCGATTCAGGCAAACATCCCCAAATAATTTCGTTCATTTTTTCTAATACTAATTTTTTGGAAAAAGTATCTGAAACAACAAAACTAATTTCTCTTACTGGTTTAGGTTCTTCAAATTGCTTAAAAAGGCTTTTATCTATTTCGTTAATGATTGATAATTCAGGAATAATAGCAAATCCCAAATCGGCTCTAACAAGATTTTTTAAGGTTTCAATTGAACTTATGTCATAACTAAATTGTTCTTTTATTTTTTCAGGTTTTTTTATTCCGCAAATATCTAACAGTTGTGCGTTATAGCAATACTCATTTTGTAGCAATAGTAATTCGGCTTTATCACTTGGTAGTAATTTATAATAGCTTTTTTTTGCCAATGAGTGATTTTTATTTAGGTAAGCCACAAAAGGTTCTTTAAATATAGGGTATTCAATTAAATTAGGGTTTCCAGTAGGTGTTGCCATTAGCGCAACATCCAGTGCTCCTGTTTCAATGTCTTGCATCAATTGCCCTGTATTCGCCTCCTTAATGATATAATTTATTTGTGGAGTTGCTTCCTGTATAGCTCTTATAAACAGTGGAATAAGGTATGGCGAAAGTGTTGGAATTACGCCAAGTTTAAGTTCACCTGTGAGCATATTTTTCTCGTTCACAACAAAATTCCTAATTTCATCGGCTTCACGAAGTATCCTTTTTGCCCTTTTTATAATTTCCTCCCCAAGTAAAGTTGGTGTAAGTGGTACTTTATGCCTGTCAAATATTTTAATTCCTATTTCTTTTTCAAGGTTTTTTAATTGTATGGTTAAGCCCGGTTGTGTTATCATGCAAGTTTCAGCAGCTCTTGCAAAGTGCCTTTCATTATTTAAAGCAACTATATATTTTAATTGTTGTATGGTCATAATTATAAGTTTATTTTATAAAGGTAAATAATTATTAATTTGATTTATGTTTATTGTTGCTGTAATTTTGTTTCATCAATCGGAATAACCGTTTGAAAAAAATAATTTAAAAACTTAAACTATGAAATTTACAAGAAGCGCAAGTTCAAACTGGAAAGGTACAGGAATGGATGGTAAAGGGTTAATAACAACCCAAAGTAAAACATTAGATAACGCACAATTATCTTTTAAAACAAGATTTGAACAAGGTGTTGGTACAAATCCTGAAGAATTAATTGCAGCAGCACATTCGGGTTGTTTTACCATGCAATTAAGCTTTTTATTATCGGAAGCAGGTTTTGTGCCTGAGGACTTAAACACAGAAGCAAAAGTAACGTTTGAAGATGGTACCATTACCTTAATACATCTTGATCTTACTGGAAAAGTTACCGGAATTTCGGCAGATGATTTTCAAAAAACAGCTCAAAAAGCAAAAGAAATTTGCCCAATATCAAAATTGTTAAATACCAAAATAACATTATTGGCAACTTTGTTAGTTTAATCACACATACGCACAGGAGTTTGTTTAATTAAGCCATATATTCGTATATGTAATTATACTGTATATTAGCTATTGCTAATATACAGTATAATTAAAAATTAACTTTTAAATACAACAGTATATGAATATCAAATCACTAATAGTAGCCATATTATTAAGCCCTATTTATGTTGTCGGACAAATAAATCGTTACGTATCTCCAACTGGGAATAATTTTAATTCAGGAACATTAGCATTGCCTTACCAAACCATTCAATACGCTTTAAATCAATTAACAGCCAACGATACACTCAATGTATTAACAGGAACGTATACCGAAAAAATAACAATTCCTTTGAGTAATATTTATTTGAGAAATTATCTATCAAATTTACCCATTATTGATGCTACAGGAATAACCTCCCAAAATTCAATTATCTCAATAACTAATAAATCTAATATTACTGTTAGTGGCTTGGAATTAAAAAATAATATTCAAAATGATGCGCAAGGTATTTTAATAACAGGTAGCGGTTCCAATCTAACAATAAAAAATTGTAACATACACGATATTCATTTTTCCTCTAACACAGGCGCTTCAATAAATGCCAATACAAATGCACAAGGTATTATTGTTTATGGAACAAATGCCACAACAGCAATTACAAACTTAAAAATTCAAAATAATAAACTTTATAATTGCAGATTGGGATTTAGTGAAGGCATTGCAGTTAATGGAAATGTAAACGGATTTGAAGTAACTGGAAATACGGCATATAACCTTACAAATATTGGTATTGATTTAATAGGGCACGAAGGCACATGTAACAACCCTGCTAATGATCAAGCACGAAATGGGCTTGTAAAAAACAATACGATACACCATTGTACTTCTCCTTATGCAACATCGGGCGGAATTTATATTGATGGAGGTAAGGCTATTATAGTTGAAAACAATACCTCATATCATAATGGATACGGAATAGAGGTAGGCTGTGAAAATATTGGTAAAACAACAGAAGCAATTACTATTAGAAATAATATTTTTTATGATAATCAAATTTGTGCCATTGCACTTGGAGGTTATGATTACCCAAGTGGATCGGGCAAAGTAATTAATTCAACCATTAGAAACAATACCTGCTATTATAACGATTATAGTAATTCGGGGAATGGTGAATTGTACCTTTCTTATAGCGAAAATAGTATTATTGAAAATAATATTTTTTATACAAGTACCCAAAATACCTTAGCTTATGCTGAATTAACACAACCATCATTAAGCTTTAATTACAATACTATTTATGTCTTGGCGGGAACGGGTAGTTTAGTTAATAGTTGGAACGGATCAGGGTATACTGGATACTCTGCTTTTGTAACAGGCAGCTCAACCAATGCAAATTCTGTTTTTAATAACCCATTGTTTGTTACAGCAAATATTACAAGCCCCAATTTTCACTTGTTGCCAATATCACCATCTATAAATGCTGGTAATCCTTTGTTTATTACTGCTACTACCGAAGTAGATATAGATGTTGAATTAAGAGCAAATAATATAGTTGATTGTGGAGCAGATGAATATTATGATAAAACTAATCCCACCAAAATAACAGAAACCGCGATAAATAATCAATACAGTGTTTACCCAAATCCATGTACTGATTTTATTGATGTGAAAAGTGGTGCTATTAATTCTGAAATTAACATATACAACATTTTTGGGCAGGTTGTGTTTAAAACGCTTATAGATACAGAAAACCAAATTGATATTAAAAATTTACCAAATGGAGTTTATTTTATTCGTTTTAATAATGATACCAAACAGGTATTAAAACTTATTAAGGAATAGATTTAATGATTTATAAAGAGTTTTAGCCAAATAAAGCATGAACCAACTTCGTAAAAAATTATTGGTGGTTTTATAATTCTACATCCCATCAGCTTGACTTTACAATATAACCCTTCGGTTGTTTTTTTTATAACCTAACCCAAAGATATGATTGCACGGGGAATTAGAGTTGCATATTTTAGATACCCAGAGAATAATTTAATTGAATTGTATTCTGAATTACCCAAAGAAAAATGGGACGACCATTTGATTGAAAAGTAATGGAAATACTTATAACGAATCGGTATTTTTTGTAAATTAGCCGTTCTTAACAAACGGCTTTTATGAGCAATATAGTATTACACGGGCATACGTTTAAAATAAAAATTACTTCAGCCGAAATTCAAAAGGCCGTGGCTGATGTTGCGCGTCAAATGAATACAGAGCTTAAAGGCAAAAAGCCTTTGTTCCTTGCTGTACTAAATGGAGCTTTTATTTTTGCTGCTGACCTCATGAAAAAAGTAACGGTGGAGTCCGAAATTTCTTTTGTTAAGTTGGCGTCCTACCAAGGTATGGCATCTACCGGAAAAATGAAAATGCTCATTGGTATTAATGAAGATATAAAAGGGCGTACTGTGGTAATTTTGGAAGATGTGGTAGACTCGGGCGAAACTATTACCAATTTGCTCGACCAACTAAAAGGTTTAGGTGCTGCAGAAATAAAAATTGCAACATTACTTTTTAAGCCAGACGCATATACTAAAGATGTGCGTATTGATTATGCCGCCATGGTTGTACCTGCCGATTTTTTAGTAGGTTATGGAATGGATTACAATCGTTTGGGGCGTAACCTTGCGGATATTTATGTTATGGATTATTCGGTTACAACAAACAAATAAATAAAATCAACTATCACTAATTACTATTAATTTATAACTTATTAAGTATGCTAAACATCGTTTTATTTGGACCTCCGGGCGCAGGAAAAGGAACTCAATCAGAAAAATTAATTGATAAATACCAATTGGTACATTTATCAACCGGTGATATTTTACGTGGCGAAATTGCTGCAGGTACTGCTTTAGGGCTAGAAGCGAAAAAATTGATGGATGCCGGTTCTTTGGTTCCGGACGAAGTTGTTATAGGCATGATTAGCTCTAAGTTGGATCAAAATAAAGGTGCAAAAGGTTTTATTTTTGATGGTTTTCCGCGTACTGCTGCTCAAGCTGAATCTTTGGATAAAATGTTGAAAGATAAAAATACTTCTATAACTAAAATGTTGGCTTTAGAAGTGAACAACGATGAATTGACGAAACGTTTATTAATTCGTGGTAAAAATAGCGGCAGAGCAGACGATCAAAATGAAGAGATTATTCGTAATCGTATTAACGAGTATAATAATAAAACAGCGCCACTAAAAAATTACTATTCCGCTCAAGGTAAATTTCAATCGATACAAGGTATTGGAACAGTTGACGAAATTTTTGAAAGCCTTTGCAAAAATATTGATGCAGGGAAACAAATAGCATAATTAGCATCGTCACCCTGAGCTTGTCGAAGGTTTTCTTCGGCTTTTTAAAAATAAATTTTAAACACAATACATCCGAAATCGTAGTCCGACTTCCGAAATTTTATTAAATATGTCAGATAGCAATTTTGTAGATTATGTAAAAATATGTTGCCGCTCAGGTAAAGGTGGTGGCGGTTCAATGCACTTACACCGCAGTAAACTTACAGCCAAAGGTGGCCCTGATGGTGGTGATGGTGGGCGAGGAGGACATATTATTGTGAGAGGTAACAAACAGTTTTGGACACTTATTCACTTAAAATATCGTAAACATATTATTGCCGAACCTGGTATTGGTGGAGGTAGTCAACGTTTAACAGGCGCTCAGGGTAAAGACGAGATTTTGGAAGTGCCCCTTGGTACCATTATTAGAGATGCTGAAACCGGCGAAATAGAAGGGGAGATTACAGAAGAAGGACAAGAAATAATTGTTGTCCCAGGCGGTAGAGGCGGTTTGGGTAATGATCATTTTAAATCATCTACCAACCAAACTCCTAGATACTCCCAACCTGGTGAAGATGGTAGAAATGAATGGAAAGTTTTAGAATTAAAATTATTAGCTGATGTAGGTTTGGTTGGTTTCCCGAACGCAGGAAAATCTACCTTACTCTCTGTTGTATCTGCTGCAAAACCGGAAATTGCTGATTATGCTTTTACCACTTTAGTCCCAAATTTAGGAATCATTAAGTACCGCGATTACAAATCATTTGTGATGGCTGATATTCCTGGTATTATCGAAGGTGCAAGTGAAGGCAAAGGTTTAGGAATTCGTTTTCTTCGTCATATAGAACGTAATGCCTCTCTCTTATTTTTAGTTCCTGCCGATAGCGATGATATTATCAAAGAATATAAAATTTTATTGAACGAATTGGAAAAATACAATCCTGAATTGCTTCATAAAAAACGTATTCTCGCAATTTCTAAATGTGATTTATTAGATGCAGAGTTGTTAACTGAAATAAAAAAGGACCTTAATAAACGTTTTAAAGAAAAGAAAACAACACCTGTTGTTTATTTTTCGGCTCAAACCGGACAAGGAGTTGTTGAATTGAAAGATGAGCTTTGGAAACAATTGAATAGTAAGGAAGATATTGCGTTTGATTATTAAAGAGATTAAACTCGTTGTTTAATAATAATTAACATGATTTATATAACTCAAATAATATATATCAAACAAGGAGAGGAATTAACATTTCATCAATTTGAAGATGTTGCAATTCCAATAATTTCTAAGTACAATGGGCAATTATTGTTACGATTACGTCCATCAGAAAATGAAATAATAGAACGTGCTATTGAAAGTCCTTACGAAGTGCATATAATTAAGTTTGATTCAGATATAGATTTATCAAACTTTATGAAAGATGAGGAAAGAAAACAGTTTTTACATTTGAAAGAAAAATCAATTAGGACTTCCATACTTATTAAAGGACAAAAATTATAAATCAATTGAATTTTATTTCCACCATAAAAGATCTTGATACACAATTGTTCCTTTTTTTGAACGGTATGCACAACAATTTTTTTGATGTTGTAATGTATTGGTTCAGTAATAAAGTATTTTGGATCCCCCTCTATATTTATATCTTTTTTCTTGCCTTTAAAAAAGTTGGCAATAAGATTTGGTTAGTCGCTTTGGCAGCAATACTTCTAATTTTATTAAGTGATCAGGTATCGGTGCATGCATTTAAAAATGTTTTTTTGCGTTACCGTCCTTGTCATAATTTATTGATACAAGAAAAGGTGCATTTGCTGAAAGGACATTGTGGCGGCACGTATGGTTTTGTTTCTTCACATGCTGCCAACACATTTGCATTAGCAATGTTTCTTACATTGTTCTTTAAAGATTACATGAAGTATTTTGGCATTTTTATTTTTATTTGGGCTTCAATAGTATCTTATAGTCGTATATATAGCGGTGTTCATTATCCGGCAGACGTTGCTATTGGCGCTATTGTAGGGATGGGAATAGGCATGGTGGTATTTAAAATATATGAATATGCGAATACTCGCTTAGGCACAAAATAAAATTTAATGAAAAGTATATTTGCTTCTTTTCTTTTGTTCATTATAGGCTTTTCTGTTAATGCTCAAAATATTGATATTGATTTGCTCAAAGATATCAACCTCAATCGTAATAGAAAATTAGATAACACTTTTATTCTTATAAGTCAATCTATAACTCCTGTTAGCATTGGAGTTCCTGTGAGCGTATATTGTGTCGGATTAATTAAACACGATAGCGCAATAAAAAATAAAGGGATATGTATTGGAGCTTCTTTGTTGGT
>CANFLQ010000110.1 GCA_947447995.1 Bacteroidota bacterium
AAGGTATTTACCGTTATACAATTGTTGTTACTGTTGAAGAAGACCGAATTGAAAAAATTGTTAAGTTGATTGAAAAACAGGTAGAGGTTATGAAAGCCTTTTATCATTCGCAAGACGAAGTTATTAGCCGCGAACTGGCATTGTTCAAAATTTCGAGCGAGGCTATCAATCAAAATGAAGAATTCCAGAAAATCATTAATGGGTTCAATGCAAAAATTGTTAGCATTTCTTATGATTATGTGGTAGTAGAAAAATCGAGCAGCCCCGAAAAAATTAAGAAATTATTTACAGAACTTGAGAAATTTGGAATTTTAGAATTTTCGAGAAGTGGACAAGTGGTTGTTACCAAACCCATGAAAACATTATCAACTTACTTAAAAGAATTAGAACACAATAGTAAAATAACAATTAAAACTAAAAATAAACATGGCAAAAATTAATTTTGGAGGCGTTGTAGAAAACGTTGTAACACGTGAAGAATTTCCATTAGAAAAGGCTCGCGAAGTATTAAAAAATGAAACGATCGCTGTAATCGGTTACGGAGTTCAAGGTCCAGGGCAAGCGTTAAACCTTAAAGATAATGGATTCAATGTAATTATTGGTCAAAGAAAAGATTCTAAAACATGGGATAAAGCTGTTGCAGATGGTTGGGTTCCGGGAAAAACATTATTTGAAATTGAAGAAGCTTGTCAAAAAGGAACCATTATCCAATATTTACTTTCCGATGCTGCTCAAATTCAAATGTGGCCTACTATTAAACCATATTTAACAAAAGGTAAAACATTATATTTTTCTCACGGATTTGGTGTTACGTACAAAGAAAAAACAGGAATTATTCCTCCAGCTGATGTTGATGTAATTTTAGTTGCTCCTAAAGGTTCTGGTACTTCTTTAAGAAGATTATTTTTAGCCGGTAGCGGTTTAAATTCATCATTCGCTATTTTCCAAGATGCTACTGGAAAAGCAAAAGATAAAGTGGTTGCATTAGGAATTGGTGTTGGATCAGGATATTTATTTGAAACGGATTTTTACAAAGAAGTATCTTCTGACCTTACAGGTGAAAGAGGAACGTTGATGGGTGCTATTCAAGGTATTTTTAGAGCTCAATACGAAGTATTGAGAGAAAACGGACACTCTCCTTCTGAAGCTTTTAATGAAACAGTAGAAGAAGCAACACAATCGTTGTATCCTTTGATTGCTGAAAACGGTATGGATTGGATGTATGCTAATTGTTCAACTACTGCACAAAGAGGTGCGTTGGATTGGATGGATCCTTTTTACGAAGCTACTAAGCCTGTATTTGCTAAACTTTAC
The DNA here is from genome assembly GCA_947447995.1 of Bacteroidota bacterium. GTDB lineage: Bacteria > Bacteroidota > Bacteroidia > 2-12-FULL-35-15 > 2-12-FULL-35-15 > 2-12-FULL-35-15. The sequence goes on from CANFLQ010000110.1 coordinate 1,315, forward strand.
AAATCAGTTATTGACGGTGTGGAAGCACAAAAATCAATTGACTCTAACTCACAACCTGATTACAGAGTGAAATTAGAAGCTGAGTTAAAAAAATTAGAAAACTCTGAAATGTGGCAAGCAGGTGCTGCTGTTAGAAAACTTAGACCAAAACACTAAGGTGATTTCAATACAACACATAATTGAAGCAGCTGAAAACCTTAAAGGTGTTGTTACACACACGCCTTTACAGTTCAATACTCAGTTGAGCGACGAATATGGTTGTAATATTTATTTAAAGCGAGAAGATCTTCAAATTGTACGTTCCTTTAAATTAAGAGGAGCGTACAACAAGATTTTCTCGCTTTCTTCTTCCGAAAAAAAACAGGGGTTGGTTTGTGCAAGTGCAGGCAATCATGCGCAAGGTGTTGCTTATGCTTGCCGAAAACTCAATATAAAAGGCATTATTTATATGCCTAAAACAACCCCTGCACAAAAAATAAATCAAGTTAAACTTTTTGGGAAAGAATTTGTAGAAGTAATTTTAATTGGCGATTTATACGATGATGCGTATAAAGCAGCAATGGAATTTTGCACCAAAAACAACTCCATTTTTGTTCACCCTTTTGATGATGAAAAAGTAATTGAAGGACAAGGCACTGTTGCAAAAGAAATTTTGGATGATGCCGACTTTAAAATTGATTACCTCCTTGTACCCATTGGCGGCGGCGGATTAGCTGCCGGTGTTATCAGTTACTTTACACCATTAAGTAAGGATACAAAAATTATTGGTGTTGAACCGGAAGGTGCGCCATCCATGGCTGTATCCATAAAAAATGGGTACAATACAGAGCTTGCCGAAATAGATAAATTTGTTGATGGAGCTTCCGTTAAAAAGGTGGGCGACAAAACATTTGCAATTTGTAAAGACAAACTTGCTGAAATTGTATTGGTTCCGGAAGGCAGAGTGTGTACTACCATTTTAAATTTGTATAACAGAGAAGGTATTGTTGTGGAACCCGCAGGGGCATTAACCATTGCTGCTTTATCCATAATTGACATAGAAAAATTAAAAGGTAAAAATGTGGTATGTGTTGTTAGCGGAAGCAACAACGATATTATGCGTACCGAAGAAATAAAGGAACGTTCGTTGTTTTACGAAGGTTTAAAGCATTATTTCATGATTCAGTTCCCTCAACGCCCGGGAGCATTAAAAGAGTTTGTAACCGACATTTTAGACCCTACGGATGATATTACTTACTTCCAGTTTGCGAAAAAAAATAACCGTGAAATTGCACCAGCAGTTGTTGCTATTGAAGTTGCCAAACGAAATGATATTCAAAGAATAAAGGACAGGCTTACGAAGAACAAATTTGTTTATGAATACCTGAACGATAACAAAGCTTTGTATACACAATTGATTGGATAAAAATCAATACAGAAAATTCAATTTTATACAATCAATTTTTTCTAGTAAAACTCCAACCCAAATTAGGTTTAACTTCCGTTGATTTATTATCGGCTACTGCTTTTTGCTCATCCATATTTTCATTGAAGGATTCATTCTCTTTTTTAATGTTCTCAAAAAACTCCTCTTTAGTAATTTTTATTGTTTGTAATTGATTATTAAACAAAGAATATTTCAAAACAAATCCTTCGTCTTCATCTTCCACTATAAAAGTGCTTAAGGGGCCAAAAAACGCAGTTAATTGTTTAGTATCAAATGAATGCAAGATTATACGAAGTACGCGAGGATCATAAAAACGAAAACTCACTTCTTGTTTATCGTTGTTAGTAACAATTAAATATTTACACAAATGGTTGTAAACATCCTCAAAACTGGCATTTGAAAATACTAATACTCCCCAGTTTTTGTTCCAGCCAACTCCGAAAAACCAATTTGAAAAGTCTATTGTTGATTTGTTCATCGAAAATAAATAAGGAGCTACGCTTTCAAACTCATCTTCGGATTTACCTTTGTATAAACACTTATAATTTTTATTTAGCGCAATAGCCAAATTTATATTGCCTTCTGCTATTGCGGAATCTAAAATAAGAAAATTGAATTGTTCCATTGGATAGTTTTAGCTAATTTAAGTTAACTACTGATAATAGGGTTAGCATTTTAATAGTATTTTTTTTCTTCCAAATAATTCTGAACATAGTCCTTGACACCTTCTTCCAGGGTATTAAAAGGTTTGGAATACCCAATTGATTTTAGCTTTTTCATGTTGGCTTCGGTAAAATATTGGTACTTATCTCTAATATCAATGGGTGTATCTATAAACGCTATGTTAGGCTCTTTGTTGAGTGCTGTAAATGTATTTTTTACTAAGTCCGCAAACGTGCGTGCCTTACCCGAACCTAAATTATAAATACCTGAATTTTTACGGTGGTGTAAAAAGAAATAACATACTTCAACCACATCTTTTACATATACAAAATCGCGCAACTGCTCACCATCCTTATAATTGGAATTATGGGAACGAAATAATTTAACCTCTCCTTTTTCCTGAATTTGATTATATGCGTGCATAATAACAGATGCCATTCTACCTTTGTGAAATTCGTTTGGGCCATAAACATTGAAAAATTTTAATCCTACCCATAAATAAGGTTTTTTATCCTGTTTTATTGCCCATTTATCAAAATCATTTTTGGAATCTCCATAAGGATTCAATGGTTTTAATTTATCAATTACTTCATTATTATCTTCATAACCTAACTCTCCCATACCATACGTGGCAGCCGACGATGCGTATACTAATGGCAATCCAAATTCAACGCATATTTTCCAAACATCTTTTGAATAATTCAAATTAAACCTGTCAAATATTTCTTTGTCAAACTCGGTGGTATCGGTACGGGCTCCAAGGTGAAAAATAAATTGTACTAAGCGTTGATTATCACGTAACCATTGAATAAACACATCGCGATGAATTTTTTGAGAATATATTTTCCCTTCCAAATTTTTCATCTTTTCGGGATTTGAAAAATCATCTACAAGGATGATGTCTTTAAAACCTTCCTGATTTAGTTTGCTTACCAAACAACTACCTATAAAACCTGCTGCACCTGTTACTATTATCATTTTAGTCCTCCAACCTCCCTAAAGGGAGGCTTTGTGTTAGTTAATTATTATTTTTAAAAGCCAGTATTTTGTTCCTCCCTTGAGGGAGACTGGGAGGGCAAAAATATTTTCTCCTCCACGTTATCAATCAATCCTAATTGCTGTGCTGTATTAAATAAAATCGCTATTGCTTTTTTACCATCTGCACCTAAATCAATAGAATAATCATTTACATACAAATGAATGTGTTTATACATTACCTCTTCACTCATTTCCTGTGCATTTGCTTTTACAAAGTTACTACTTGACTTAGGGTTTGCAAATGCGAATGCTACACTTTTACGCAATATCCTGTTTATTTTAAGTTTCAAATCATCGGACATTCCTCTTTTAACAACAATACCCCCTAATGGAATTGGGGCATTTGTTGTTTTTTCCCAATATTCACCTAAGTCAATTATTTTTTTTAAGCCTTTTTGTTCGTATGTAAAACGATTTTCATGGATAATTAATCCTGCATCTACTTTGCCTGTTAATACAGCATCTTCAATATCTGAAAACAACATTTCAACTTTATTATTTGCTTCCGGAAATGCCAATGATAATAAAAAATTAGCGGTGGTATATTTTCCAGGAATTGCAATTTTATAATTGCAGATTGCAGATTGCAAATTGCAAATTTTATAATCTGTAATTGGTAATTGGTAATTGGTAATCAAAGTAGGTCCGCATCCTTTGCCCAAAGCACTTCCCGAATTTAATAATTGATAGAATTTGGTAAGATGTGCGAATGCGTAAAAACTTAATTTAGTAATATCTAGTTCTTTATTAAACGCCTTTTTATTAAGTGCTTCTACGTCTTCCATCACCACATTAAATTTTAATCCTTCGGTATCAATTTTACCGTGAATCATGGCATCAAAAATAAAACAATCGTTAGGGCAAGGGCTAAAACCTAGGGTAATTTCGGAATTATTCATTAATTAATTTTTTATTAAAAGCCCACACACTTTCTCAATAATTACAAACTATTTAACACTTCTATTATTTTTTTATTCAAATTTACTATTGCTAAAGGGATGTTCCAATTGTTTTTATTACGACGCTCTACAATGTTTGAAACTGCACGAATTTGAAGATATGGAATTTGTTCTTGTTCACACACAAACATAAACGCTGCACCTTCCATACTTTCTACATAAGGATGAAATTTTTGAAATACGTTGTTAATGCTTTTTTCATTGCCATGAGCTGTATTTACTGTTATGCCAGTTACTTTGGGCAATAATTCTATCACACTATTAAAAAAAACTTGATTTATATTTGAAACCTTGGTTATGCCATCTAAATTCAACTCTTCTAAGGGCAGAAAATCATTTCCATCTTCTGCACCTAATTCAGAAAAACAATCTTCGTACACATTTACTACACTTCCAATTTCAAGATTATTGTTAAAACTTCCGCAAATACCTATATTTAAAGCTAAATTATACGTTTTATTTAACACCTTAGCGGTATAGTAAGTGGTAGCAACCATGCCTATGCCTGTAAGCAAAAAATCAATTTCTATATTTTTGTACATGCAGCATATTGGATTGGTTTTGCAATAATGAGATGCTCCCATTTTACTTAACAAGGGTTCTATCTCAAATTTGGTAGCTGATACGATTAAAATTTTCATTAAAAAAAACGATTATTTCTACAAATATACTAGACTTACTTTTATGATAAAATAAATCAGTTGTTAAATACATATATTGTTATATATTTATAGTGTTAAATTGAGGTTAAACGATAATTATTTTACATTTAATGTTTAATCGGAAACGATGAGTTTTCTTAATTTAGAACAACATTTTAGGAAATAATGCGTAAAAAAACTAAAAAATATAAATCAACAATTTGTTTTTTTATGTTTCTAATAATCTTTCATATAATTAAATTACTTAGAATGAATAACAATACATATACAAAGAAAATTGGATTTCAACTGTTTGCAGCTACTGTATGTTTTTTTTATTTTTTTACACCTTCTATTTCACTTGCACAATCTATTTATTGCGGAAGAACCAATATTGCTGGAACAGGTGCTAAAACATGGACAGCACCTTCTGATATAACCTCTTCTGTTACTGTTCAAACTTGGGGTGGCGGTGGCGGTGGTGGCGCTACATCAGGAGGAGCTTATGAAGGTGGCGGTGGCGGTGGCGGCGCATACAGTTCATCCACAATTGGTGTTAGTGCTGGTACGCCTTATAATTTATTTGTTGGGGCTGGAGGTTCTGGAGGATTATATGGTGGTACAAATGGAGGTACGGCAAGAGGGGCTGCTGGAGGAGACTCTTGGTTTCCTACAAGTACAACTGTAATGGCAAAAGGTGGTAATGGAGGTTTCAATGCTAATGGGGGATCGGCTGGTACAGGTGTTAACGGTGGAGCTTTAGGAGCTGGTTTTGGAACAACTAAACATAGTGGTGGTAACGGAGCAGATGGCGACTTTTTTGATGGTGGTGGCGGTGGGTCGTCGGCAGGAACTGCGGCTAGCGGAGGCAATGGTAGCGGAATAAATGGGGGAAGCCCTCCTTCTGGAGGAGGGCAAGGAGGAGATGGAGGAGGAACAGGATCTTCGCCACTTGCTGGTTGTGGACCTGGCGGTGGTGGTGGTGGTGGTGACGAATTTGGTCATATAGATGGCAGTCCTGGAGGCGACGGATTAGTTATACTTACTTACACTTCAGCATCCTGTCCCTCGGGATTTTCTGTACACTATGGATCCCCAGGACAAGTAGCTATGACAAATGCAAATGCAAAAACAATTTGCTCTGGGACCTCTGTTGGTCTTGCTTTAACTAGTAGCCCAAGTTCTACCTATACTTGGGTAGCATCCGCCAATGGTAATGTTAATGGCGAAAGTACCTCAAACCAAACTACAGCTACTATTACCGACATACTAACAAATACAACAACTACTACTCAAATAGTAACCTATACTGTTACGCCAGCGGCACAAAATAACAGTAATTGTGCTGTTCCGGGGCTTCCTCAAGTTGTTAATATTACTGTAAACCCTACAACATCTTCATTAATAATGACGAGTGCAAATGCACAAACAATATGTAGTGGTAATGCCGTAAATATACCCTTAACGGCAACAGTACTATCTAATTTTACTTGGATAGCTGCAAATAATAACAACACCACGGGAGAAAGCCTTACAACCCAATCAACTTTTACCATAAATAATACCATAACGCATACGCTTACCACCAGTTCTATAGTTACCTATACGGTTATTCCTACTTCAAACAATGGAGCAACGTGTACTGGTACTACTCAAACGGTAACAATAACAGTGCGACCTTTACCAACCTTCACCAATGCTAATGCTGTTACTATATGCAGTGGCAATGCCGTAAATTTACCGTTTACATCGGCAGTAACTTCCACCTACTCATGGATTGCTACAGATAACAGTAATACTACTGGAGAAAGTTTAACAACACAAACTACATCTACATTAACCAATACTATAGTAAACCCAGGCATTACTTCCAGCACTGTTACTTATACAGTTACCCCCACTTCTAGTATTGGCTCCTGCGTTGGAAGAGATACTATTATTTCGGTATTAGTAAAGCCCAATGCCAGTATAAGTTTAACCTCCCTAGCAGCAACAACAACTCAAACACTTTGTATTAACACGGCTATATCGACTATTACTTATACCGTGTCGGGTGGGGCTACGGGTGCTAATGTTACTGGTTTACCTAGTGGTGTAAGTGGTATTTTTTTAGGTACTACATTTACCATTAGCGGTACGCCTACTGTGGCAGGTACGTATAATTATACTGTTACTACTACTGGTACATGTGCGCAAACATTGGAAAATGGTACTATTACCGTTAACCCTAATGCTGCTATTGGTTTAACATCCGCCCCGGCAACCTCATCACAAAATTTATGTATTAACACGGCTATATCGGCTATTACTTATACCGTGTCGGGTGGGGCTACGGGTGCTAATGTTACTGGTTTACCTGGTGGTGTAAGTGGTGTTTTTGCAGGTACTGCATTTACCATTAGCGGTACGCCTACTGTGGCAGGTACGTATAATTATACTGTTACTACTACTGGTACATGTGCGCAAACATTGGAAAATGGTACTATTACCGTTAACCCTAAT
>CANFLQ010000111.1 GCA_947447995.1 Bacteroidota bacterium
ATAGACGGTGCCGAGTTGGAAGACGCCTTGAACAGTGCTTACAACGATTATGGAGCTGAAGATGCAATGGTAATTTGTCGTTCAAACAAACGTGCCAATATTTTTAATCAACAAATACGTGCCCGCATTCGTTGGCAGGAAAATGAGTTATCGTCCGGCGACTACATGATGGTGGTGAAGAATAATTATTTTTGGTTACCTCCCGAATCCAAAGCCGGATTTATTGCCAATGGCGACATTATTCAACTTACCAGAGTGGGCAATATACAAGAGATGCACGGCTTTCGTTTTGCGGATGTACGTATGCGTTTGGTGGATTATCCCGATGAACCGGAATTGGAAACGCGTTTGCTGTTGGATACCATTATGAGTGAATCGCCTGCTTTATCACAAACAGATAATAAAAAATTATATGATTCCGTAGCACTTGATTACAGCGATGTTGCAGACAGAACCCTGCGGTTAAAAAAAATAAAAGAAGATGGTTTTTTTAATGCCTTGCAAGTAAAATTTGCGTATGCAATAACGTGTCATAAGGCCCAAGGCGGACAATGGCCTTGTGTGTTTGTAGAACAAGGCTATTTAACCGATGAAATGATAAATACCGAATACCTGCGTTGGTTATATACAGCGGTTTCCCGTGCTACTGAAAAGTTATATTTGGTAAATTTTAATAAGGAGTTTTTTGAGTAATGCGTAAAAATGTATTAGCTGTATAATAATCTTTTAACGACTTTAAATCCAAAGTATAATTAAAATTACAGGTGTGTATGGTTTTGTACTGTAAATCAAAAAAAGCGATTGAAAAAAAGATGAAGAATTTCAATAAAAATAAGGATAATAACAATCCATTCTAAACGCTTACTCTCCTTGGCATTGGTAAGTTCTACAAATACCGAAAGATTACTTTCAACTCGTTTAAGCATATATTCTAGTTCTTTAAAACGAATAGAAATATCAAATGTTTTTGTAAGTCCATCATTTACTTTACCTAAAAACTCGTCTTCCCAAACCATCGAAGGGGTATCGTAAATATACAGGTTATCTATAATTCTGTTTTTAGTATTTAGTGTTTTGCCAATAAATTTTAATAGATTTTTTTTTGATATGTCAAGCTTTCCCAATGCTTCCAATTGGTTAGTAAGGTGAACTGTGTCGTCAAATAATTGTTGTGCTGTTTCCTGATAAAAATCCAACGCTAATGATTGCGCAACCTGTAACATTCCTATGCGTATCACATCATCATTAATTTCATTTACAGATAAGGAATTATAAGAAAACTCAGGTTGAGACGTTTCTTTTTTCTCGATAATAAAATCCTCAAGCAAACGGTTTTCAAGATGATTGACACAGTATTTTGTTAGAAGGGGGATAAAGGCACTGCGTTGCACATCATCAACATTAGCAAAAACGACTACACCGTAATTTAACACAAAAACATAGCCTTGCTCGTACTTGTAAAATAATTCAAATGAATTAGAATTAATTAATGTTCCGGTATATTCAGTTTTGAATTTTTTTATATTCGTATTTTCAGCTATCTGATATGCAATTATGCGAATCATCTTTTTATTTTTTTACAAAGTTAATGTATACGTTCTCAATATCAAACAAGTTCAATTCAGTGTATATAGTTCCGTAATTAAAATATCGACTTTTTAATGTGAACTCATTTATTTGTTTATAGTTTTGTAGTAAATATATATTTAATCTAATATTTCAAATTCTTGAAACAAAATAAATTTGCCATAATAGCTGTTATTATTCTTGCATTTATTGCAGTTTGGCTATATTTTAATAAAGGCAATGGTACCATTGATAAGTCTATTCGTAATTTTACTGTTACGGATATAACTACAATAGATAGGATTGTTTTGAAACAAGGTAGTGCTGTTATCAACTTGGAACGACAAGCCCTTGGTATTTGGCAGCTGAATAAAAATTATACTGCAAATTCAAATCATATAAAATCGTTGTTGTATACCATAAAAAATATTGATATTAAGGAACCTGTTGCCAAAAGCATTCAGGACAGTATACTTAAAAACTTGGAAACCGATGGAGTTAAATGTGAGGTTTATCAAAATAAAGCCCTTTCAAAAGTATATTATATTGGTAACGAAACAACCGATGGCAGCGGCACTTATGTGGTATTAATTGATTTGGAAACAAAGCATGTGGTAAATAAAGCATTTGTGGCATATATTCCTGGTGTAGAAGGCAATGTGGCGGCAAATTATTTTGTAAATGAAAAAAACTGGAGAGACAATACCGTTTTTAGTTATCACCCAGCAGATATTTTGTCGGTGAAACTGGAAGTGCCCTTATATCCCCAAGCCAGTTACGAACTAATAGCTAACGGTTTTGGAAATTATGAGGTTAAAATGTCGACATCCAAACAATCTCTACCAAATTTGGACACATCATCTGTAAAACAATATTTGACCTATTTTGAGCAATTAAATTTTCAAAATTTTGAATCGGATTTGAATATCGAGCAAAAGGCGTCGCTTATTAAATCAACACCTTTAAACATATTAACAGTTACCGGAAGTAACGGAAGAGTTAATAAAGTGCGGTTTTATCCGATAAGGAACATAAAAAATGAGGTGGATGAACAAGGTAAACCCTTAAAATTTGATTCAGAGCATATATTTGCATTGTTGAACAATGGAAAAGACTTGGTAATCGTTAAGTTTTACGAATTTGGTAAGGTTATGCCTCCAGTCGATTATTTTCAAAGAAAATCAAAGTAATTTCCGCTAAATTTCTGGTTGTTAAAAAAATATATAAACTTAAACCAAACAATGGTTTATCCTGTTGTAAAAATTCTATATTTGTAAATTGATTTTTAGATTTTAAATAAACCAAATTAAATATTCCGTAGATATGAAATTTATAGTATCCAGTTCATCGTTACTAAAACAATTACAAGCTGTTAGTGGCGTGCTTAATTCAAATAATACTTTACCTATTTTAGATAATTTTTTATTCGAAATAGATAAAAATCAGTTAAAGGTGTCGGCATCGGATTTGGAAACCACCATGACCACGCTTATTAATATCGAATCGAAAGATGAAGGGAATATAGCAGTTCCTGCAAAATTATTAATAGAAACGCTAAAAACATTTGCTGATCAACCTTTAACCTTTAACGTGGATACCCAAAAGTATGGTATTGAGATCGTTTCTGATTATGGTAAATACAAATTAACTGGTCATAATGGTGATGAGTTTCCTAAATTGCCTAGTATTGAATCGGCATCCTCATTGGATTTTGATGCAAGTGTTTTGGCTTCGGCCATCAATAAAACTTTATTTGCAGCAGGTAATGATGAGTTGCGCCCTGTAATGTCAGGGGTATTTTGTCAGCTTTCTCCTGAAGATGTAATTTTTGTTGCAACCGATGCTCATAAATTGGTTCGTTACCGCAGAACGGATGCAAAAGCTCAATCCGCTTCATCCTTTATTATTCCTAAAAAACCATTGAACCTATTAAAAAGCACATTGGCAAGCGTTAGTGGCAATGTGAAGATAGAATACAACAAAACAAACGCATTTTTCTCGTTCGAAAACACCAATTTAATTTGTCGTTTGATTGATGGTAAATACCCTAATTACGAAGCGGTTATTCCTAAAGAAAATCCTAATAAATTAACTGTTGACCGCGTATCATTTTTAAATTCAATTCGTCGCGTTTCTATTTTCTCAAATAAAACAACACATCAGGTACGTTTAAAAATTACAGGAAGTGAGTTAAGTATTTCGGCCGAAGATATTGATTTTGCAAACGAAGCAAGTGAGCGTTTAACTTGTCAGTACAGCGGCGAAGACATGGAGATAGGCTTCAACTCTAAGTTTTTAGCGGAGATGTTAAGCAATTTGAATGGCGAAAACATAAATTTGGAAATGAGTGCGCCCAATCGTGCAGGTATTTTATTGCCTACAGAAAAAGAAAATCCAGCGGAGGATATTTTGATGTTGGTGATGCCAGTAATGTTGAATAGCTAGTGTGGTTTTATCAATAGCATTCTTGGTAATAAAAAATCCCGCCCTTTCATTTTGGAAGGGCGGGATTTTTTTTTTTACCAATTAATTTATTTAGCTGGAGTGGCAGGCGTTGCGCCATGTTTGCAGCAATCTTTTTTTCCTTTAGGATGTGAAGTACAATGTTTGGCTGAATCTTTACCATCTTTGTGACATTCACCTTTTGGGTGTTTAGAACAGTCGTGATCCTTTTTACATTCTCCTTTTGCATGTTTAGAGCAATCGTGGTGTTCTGTTTTGTTTTTGTCGTCTTGTTTTAAATTACCTGCGCTTACAGCACTTGCACCAACCATTCCGGCAAATGCAACGAATAAAAATATTTTTTTCATTTTTTTGTGGGTTTATAGATTTAACTTTATTAATCAATAACGATGCCAATAAACTTTTATTGTGTGAAGTAAATATTGTTTCTACTCTAAGCCAACTATACGTATTGTTTCTTTTATTTTTTCTTTTGACCGATTTGTTGCTGACGTTCTTTTGTCATTTGCTCCAAACGCTCCTGAAATTTATTCATTTTAACAGGTTTCTTTTTGTTTTCCTGTATTTGAGCGTGAAGTTTATCAGAGTCTATCACAAATTTTTGCATAATCCATGTTTGAGCAAAGGTGATCATATTGGCTAGGAAATAATACCAACTTAAACCTGCTGAATAATTATTTAAAAAACCTAAAAATAAAATAGGCATTAAGTACATCATCCATTGCATACCTGGCATTTGGTTGGATGTGCCCATTAACTGACTATTACTCCATGTATACAATAGGGTAGAAGCGGTCATCAATAATGCAAACAAACTTACGTGATCGCCATACCAAGGCACGGCAAACCCAAAGTTGTAAATCGAATCATAAGTAGAAAGATCGGTTGCCCATAAAAAGCTTTGTTGACGTAATTCAATTGAAGCTGGAAAAAAGCTGAATAATGCAATTAAAATAGGCATTTGTAGCAATACTGGAATACATCCCGCCATTGGGTTTACACCCGCTTGTTTGTAAAGTGCCATAGTTGCTTGTTGTTTTTTCATCGGATCTTGATCCTTGAACTTTTCATTCAACTCATCAATCTCCGGTTTTAAAACGCGCATTTTGGCTGAAGATAATACTGTTTTGTAGGCAATTGGAAGTAATAGTAATTTAAGAATAATTGTTAAAATAAGAATGATAATACCAAAGTTAAGGTTAAACCCATTCAGAAAATTAAAGATAGGAATGGTTAATAATCGGTTTACGTAACCAAAAATTTTCCAGCCTAAATTAATTTGTTTCTCTAATTCAATATCGTACTGTTTTAATGTTTTAAAATGATTAGGACCAAAATATAAGCGCATTCCAAAGCTTTCGTTGTTTTGGTGAGTGTATGGGATGGATATTGAAGCTGAATAATTTTTTACGTATTTTTTTGAACCTTTCATTGTAGCCGTTTCAATTTCCGACTTTTTGAAACTGCCATCGGCAATAATTGCGGAAGTGAAAAATTGTTGTTTGAATCCTATCCATTTTACATTAGGTTCCAAAACTTTCTTTTCTTCATCTGATTCACTTATTTTATCAACATTTTCGTCTACGTTTTTATAATAAATGGTAGAAGCCGCAATTTGTGTTTGTTGATTTTGCTCTTGCATAGGAGTTTTCATACTCCAATTAAATGTAAGGTCTTTTGATGTGGATGCAATTGTGTTTTGCATGCCAACAGTATTTACCTTAAATCCCATCATGTATTCTTTACCCGTAATGGTATATAGGTATTCAATGTATTTGGATTTGTTGCCTGCATACAGGCGCATTGCTATGCTTTTAGAGCCTTTATTGCTAACGCTTAAACTGCTTCCTTCCGGTGTAAAATAAAGTGTATCGGTGCAAAACTGTTTGGAATTAGAAGCAAATATAATATTTTGAATGGATGAATCGGCATCAAATAAAAGTAAAGGCTTACCTGTAAATGTTTTATAGTCTTTTAATTGAACCGAGTTAATACGTCCGCCTTTTGAAGAAATGAAAACTTTCATTACTTCATTTTCTATAGTGATTATTTTATCATCGCCTTTAGCTGCGTCAACAAAATCGCCATATACTTGCTTTTGTAAAGCTGTTTTAGCCGAATCGCTTATTACAATAGATGCAACAGCAGCGTTGTGGGTATTTATTATAGCTTTAGGGCTTGTAGCCAACACTTTTGCTTTTTGAGCCATAGCTTCTACCTGTACAATAGAATCGCGTTGATGTTTTTGTAATGCAAGTTCCTGTGCAGTAGGTTTGGTAAGAAACATCCACCCTATTAATATTCCACCAATTAATAAAAGACCAATTATCGAATTTTTATCCATTTTTTTATCTATCTAATTCCTTTAATAAGGGCGCAAATATAAGAATAATATTACTTTGCTCAGGAACAAAAAAAAACGGTTGCTTGGGAGCCACCGTTTTGTAAAAAAATACATTTGTTGTATAAATTGGGTTGGAACATTATTGCCACAAATTACAAAATATGTATCACACGTTTTGCGATACATATTTGGTTGCTACTATAATTACATTTTTCATCTTCATTGTTTCTCCTTGCAATTCAAAATCAGGTTCCTTATTTTCAATTGCATCAGTAACAGTAAAGCCGTTATCAGAAAGTAATTTGACAACATCTTTTTTTGAAAATAAGTTGAATCCATATTTTGTAAAAGCATATTTTTCGGTCATGTGTTTCGGTCTGAAACCAATAATGAGTTTACCATTTGGCTGCAACACTCTTTTTAATTCGTTCAGCACTTTTATTTCATTATCCCAAAAATAAATAGTGTTGATGGTAAAAATTTTGTTGAATAAATTATTAAAAAATGGAAGTGATGTAACATTTGAAAGCGTAAATTTTGCTTGTCCTTTCGTAATCCATTCAGCATTTATTTTTTCTGATTCTTCAATCATTAGTTCGGAATAATCACAACCCGTGTAGGTTATGCTTGGGTGTTTGGATAAAATTTCATTTACAAAAAATCCATTGCCCATTCCTATTTCTAAAATGCTGTCGTCTGCTTCTGCATTTAAAATTGAAAGTGTATCACGAATGATGTGCTGATTGCCTTTACTCATCCATTCGCCTGTGGCAATTCCGTATTCACCTTGTGGTTTTCGGAGTTGTGCTGCTCGGAGTTGTAATTGTTGTTCGTCTGCCATTGGGTTGTAATATGTAGTAGTTAAACTATTAAAGCCATTTTCATTCCCATTGCCTCTATCACTTGTGATTTTGCTCCAAGAATAGTGTCATAAAATTTTTTTGCTCTGTTGAAATCTTTGACTGGGATTTCAAACCAGTTGATTGCATTTGCCATGATTGTTTGATTTTACTTGTTTATAAATTATTGATTTATTTCTTCTTCTTTTTTGCCGATTTGGCTTTGCTGTTAAATTCCAAACATAAATTTATCCAGTAGTTAAATTCCTTTTTTGTTTTCATGCCTTCATGGCTTACAAACACACACTCCTTCATTGATTTTCCGGTAAAAACTATTTCCCCGCAGCCATCTTTTTCAAGAGCTTCTTCATTAAACTTGTTATAAAATAGATCCTTCGTATAATTTTGTGTTATTTCATAAAATGGCTTTGAGCATTGATCTCCGAATATTTCTGCTTTATCAGCAGATAGTATTATTTTTTTGTTTACATAGCTCGCTGCTTGCTGTTCACTTTCAAATGCAGTAACAGCGTTTCCAAACTTGTATTTATTTGAAAAAATATGTTCAGAATGGTTTTCGTGTGTCCAAAATTGATAATTGGTGTTACGTTTGTGCTTAAATGCGGCAGCTTCAAATAGCTTCAACATCCAATCTTTGCGGCTTTCATTTATTTCTGTGATCTCATCTAATATCAATTTACTGGTATAGCTTTTAAAATCTCTTATGGTACCACTCAAATTTTCGGTTGTGCTTTTTACCAATAAATGTATGTGATTGGACATTATTACCCAAGCATATATTTCCAAGCCTTTATTTTCAACACAATATTTAAGATTTTTTATTATGATTTTTCTATACTTTTCTTTACTAAAAATATCCACCCACTCAACTACCTGCAATGTTACAAAATGTAATTTATCCTGCTCCTTTATTTGATAACCTGTTGTCATAAATAATTACTATAAAACAAATGTAATAGTTTTTGTTTGGAATTTGTTTGGAAATTGTTTTCAGGCGGGACGCCTTGTTAAATGCGACATAGCGGGACGCTATGCCGAACAATTATTGCTATGTAATTTTATTTAATGACACCCTACGGCGAGCTGGGAAGCATTACTTTAGGATTAAAGCGAGGGTCAAATTGAAAATAACTTAGTAATGACTTGCCTAACGATTTTGGAATATAGGCTTGAAATTTTATATTGATTGGCAACATAAATTATTTATTGATGAGTTTTTTAATTTGTTCTTTATATTC
>CANFLQ010000112.1 GCA_947447995.1 Bacteroidota bacterium
AGTGCGCGGTTTTGGCGCCATCTTAAAAACCATTGATGGCAAAGAGTTTATGCAAAAGTACGATGAGCGTGGATCGCTTGCCCCCCGTGATATTGTTGCACGAGCAATTGATAACGAAATGAAAATCCGTGGAGATGACTACGTATACTTGGATTGCCGACATTTAGATAAGGAAGAATTACTCAAACATTTTCCTAACATTTATCAAAAATGCCTGAGTGTTGGCATTGACATGATGAAGGATTTTATCCCTGTAGTGCCTGCTGCACACTATATGTGTGGCGGAATTAAAGTGGATAAAAAGGGCAGAAGCAGTATCAAACGTTTATACGCCGTTGGCGAATGTTCGTCAACTGGCTTGCATGGCGCAAACCGATTGGCTTCTAATTCGTTGCTCGAAGCTGTTGTATACTCACATCATGCAGCAAATGATGCCATTGAACAAATAAAAATAATACCGCAATTGGAAGATAATGCCATACCGGATTGGAATGCAGAAGGAACCAATTACCCCGAAGAAATGGTTTTACTCATACAATCGTTACGCGAAGTACAGTCAATTATGACAAATTATGTAGGCATTGTTCGCTCCAATTTGCGCTTGCAACGTGCATTTGACAGATTGGAGATCTTGTATAAGGAAAATGAAGCGCTGTTCTTAAAAACCACCGTTTCAACCAAATTATGTGAACTTCGTAATCTAATAAATGTAGCATACATCATTATTAAACATGCCAGAGAACGTAAGGAAAGCAGAGGTTTGCACTATACTGTAAATTATCCGAAAGAATCAAAAAAAAGCAATTGATTTTTTAGATGTGGTAGGTGCTGAATCCTATTGATTTAATTGCTATATAAGCTGGTGTGTTATGCCAGTTCGAGCAAAGTAAAGAACATGCAAAAGATTTTAAGATTTTATTAATTGAACGTAGATAAGTTCGCTTTTGTCTAAATAAAATCAACTGTCTATTAATTTTTCTCAAAAAATGTTAGATTTGTTATACTAATTTTGGGTTATCTCAAAAGAAATACCTAAAATTGAACTCAGAAAAATAAAGCAGAAAAAAATATGTCAGTATTTTTAACAGTAAGTACACCAATTGATTTTTTGCCAATGGCATTTATGTTTATTGTAGCACTTGGTTTTGTTGTTACAACAATGGTTGCAACACATCAGTTGGGACCTAAAAAAAAATCAAAGATTAAATCCGAAATTTTTGAGTGTGGTATCGAATCCAAAGGCAATGCTCGTCTTCCCTTTTCAATTAAATATTTTTTAGTAGCTATTTTATTTGTTTTGTTTGACGTAGAGGTTATTTTTATGTACCCTTGGGCCGTTAATTTTAAGCACCTCGGTTTAACCGGATTTTTAGAAATGCTCACATTTGTTGGTTTTATGTTGGTGGGGTTTTATTACATCATTAAAAAGGGTGCATTAAATTGGGAGTAGTTAAAAAGTAAAGGGAATAAGAAAAATTTGAATTTTAAGACTAGGGACTAATAACTCTAGACTAACGACTAAAAAAAATGAGCACAGTCATAAAACCTAATGTAAACATTGTTTCAGCACCTCCCGGAATTGAGGGTGCTGGCTTTTTTGCAACAACTATTGATAAAGCTGTGGGTTTAGGAAGAGCCAATTCCATTTGGCCATTGCCTTTTGCAACATCGTGTTGTGGAATTGAATTTATGGCTACCATGGCGCCTACTTACGATCTTGGTCGTTTTGGCGCCGAACGTTTAAGTTTTTCTCCCCGTCAGGCGGATTTGTTGATGGTAATGGGAACTATTTCAAAAAAAATGGGACCTATATTGCGTCAGGTATACGAGCAAATGGCAGAACCTAAATGGGTATTAGCAATGGGTGCATGCGCATCCAGTGGTGGCATATTTGATACATACAGCGTTTTACAAGGTATCGACAGAATTATTCCTGTAGACGTTTATGTTCCAGGTTGCCCTCCTCGCCCGGAACAAGTGTTGGATGGTATTTTGCAAATTCAAAAATTGATAGAAAGCGAATCCATCAGACGCAGAGATACCCCTGAATACAAACAATTGTTGGAAAAATACGGTATGGAATAGCCTCACCCCTTAATCCCCTCTCCATTTGGAGAGGGGTGATAGGTAAGCGGTAGTTGTAAAATTTAAATGAAAACTAAAATCAAATTATTAAAGTAAATCAAAAGTCCTCTCTTGTGGAGAGGATTTAGGAGAGGTATATGGAAAAGGAAACATTGTTAATAACCGTTCAGGACGCATTAAAAGCACAATTTGGAGAAGGTTTTATTTCATCCGAAATGTCGTATGATTTCCCGGTTTTCACTGTTCACCACAACATTATTTGCGATGTTGTAAAATTCCTTTTCAACCACGATGAGCTGGCATTTCAGTACCTAACAACATTAGCAGCTGTTCATTATCCCGATAATATAGGTAAAGAAATGGCAGTGGTTTATCACTTACACAATTTGCCAAAAAACTTAAGAATTCGTATTAAAATATATGTAAGTACTAGCGAACCTGTAGTGCCTACTATTACGCCTGTTTTTTCGGCAGCCAATTGGATGGAACGTCAGGAATACGATTTTTTTGGAATTAATTTTAAAGGACATCCCAATTTAAAGCGCATCTTAAATATGGATGAAATGACCTATTTTCCTATGCGTAAGGAATTTCCGTTGGAAGATGGAACGCGTGAGGATAAGGATGATAAAATGTTTGGAAGATAATGAGTAATACAAATAAAATAGAAAAAAATAAAGTGGCTAACAGTTACCTCTCTGAAGGAGAGGATCTGGGAGATGCTGCAGAATATTCTACCCTCAACCTTGGGCCTACTCACCCTGCTACTCATGGTATTTTTCAAAATGTATTAAAAATGGACGGAGAAATCGTAATGGACTCCGAATCTACTATTGGATATATTCACCGCGCTTTCGAAAAAATTGCCGAACACAAACCCTATTATCAGCTTACCGTGCTAACCGATCGTATGAACTATTGTTCATCACCAATCAATAATATGGGTTGGCACATGACAGTTGAAAAATTGATGGGGATTGAAATTCCAAAACGTGTTCAGTACTTACGTGTTATTATTATGGAATTGGCGCGTATTGCCGATCACATTATCTGTAATAGCGTTATTGGTGTAGATACAGGTGCTATGACGGGTTTCCTTTATATCTTCCAAATGCGTGAACGTATTTACGATATTTATGAAGAGTTATGCGGTGCTCGATTAACAACCAATATTGGTCGTATTGGCGGATTGGAAAGAGATTTTACTCCCAAAGCATGGGATTTGTTAAATAAATTTTTAGTTGATTTTCCTCCTGCTTTAAAAGAGTTTGAAAATTTATTGATGCGCAACCGTATTTTTATGGATCGTACCATTGGTTGTGGAGGCATTTCTGCCGAAAGAGCTTTAAATTATAGCTTTTCGGGGCCTAATTTAAGAGCGGCTGGTGTTGATTACGATGTGAGAGTAATGAATCCATATTCCTCTTACGAAGAGTTTGATTTTATAATTCCTGTTGGAATAAATGGCGATACATACGATCGTTTTATGGTGCGTGAGCAGGAAATGTGGGAAAGTGTAAGCATCATTAAGCAGGCAATCGAAAAAGTAAAAAAAGAACCGGAAGGAGTTTTTCATGCCGATGTTCCTGAGTTTTTCCTTCCTCCAAAAGAGGAAGTATACAACAATATGGAAGCATTAATCTATCACTTTAAAATTGTGATGGGCGAAACAGAAATTCCTAAAGGGGAAGTATATCATGCAGTTGAAGGCGGTAATGGCGAATTAGGATTTTACTTGATAAGCGACGGCGGACGAGCTCCGTATCGTTTGCATTTACGCCGACCATGTTTTATTTATTATCAGGCGTATGCCGAAATGATAAAAGGAGGAATGCTTTCGGATGCTATTTTAACCATGAGTAGCATGAATGTGATTGCAGGTGAATTGGATGCGTAATAGTTAATAGGGAAATTAAATGAAAATGAAGAAGAGTATAATTACTTTTTTCTTTACATTGATAACAAGTGCATTTTCATTTGCTCAATTCAGCCATTGCAAAGTAGCCGAAATAGAAGAGTTAAAAAAGAATGGTACTGTTGTAGTTGGAATAAGTGATGATGCGGTTACCAATCACGAGGTGCAGGAAATAATGAAAATTTACTGGACAACCGGTAAATTTAAGGTGATTAAACGGTCAGAAATAGCAGCTTATATAACTGCAAATCCTGCAAATTACGTTCTTACTTATATTGCGGATATGGATGCTCATAATTTTAATACAAATCAAACATCCAGGAAATTGCCCAATGGTAATGAAGTTGGGAAAATTCAATTTATGGGCGATTGTTTAATTTTAGCTAAAAATTTAACAAAATCAAAAGAGTTAAATCTAACAGATGCAATGACACAATGTTATGTGGATTTTGAATTGCGAATAGTAAATGAAAAGGCTGAATTTATTCGTGAAGTAGGTGCAATTAATTCGATACTAACATTCCCGAATTTGCAGGATAGTTTGATTGGAAAATGGAAAATACCAACTATAAATCAAAAAGCAGTAACTGAAAAAGAATTGTGGATTGCTGATGTTGATTTGAATAAAAAGGAATTAGAAGCCAATATGAAAGCGGCTTATTTCCCTTATCAATACAAAGTAGTAAGTAAAACTGAAATTGCAAAAGCTATTATTGAAAAAAGAAAAGACATTGTATATTTGGCACGCGAAGAATATAAGTTAGGTGTAAATTTGTTTTTAATACATAGTCCGGAAAACAATAACGTGTTGTTTTTTACAAAAGGCGAAGGTCGTTTTGATACTAAAGGATTTGAAAAAATTAAAAGTAATAAACCCCACGAAAATTAAACCGTTTTTGTTGAGCAAAGCATTAGTACAAAATTAAAATGAGTAAAGAAATAAAATTTAACGACGAAACATTTGCACTTGTTCAAAAGATAATTAAACGTTATCCGGAGGGCAAGCACAAATCGGCATTACTCCCTGTTTTGCACATTGCTCAGGCAGAGTTTGGCGGTTGGTTAAGTCCGGAAACAATGGATTACGTGGCTTCTATTTTAAATATCCAATCGATTGAAGTGTATGAAGTAGCATCGTTTTATTCGATGTACAATTTAAAACCGGTAGGAAAATGTTTATTGGAAGTTTGTCGTACATCCTCATGCTGGGCACGCGGAGCGGAAGATGTGGTAAAACATATCGAAAAAAGGTTGGGTATTAAGGATGGCGAAACTACCAAAGATGGCATGTTTACCCTCAAAACTGTTGAATGTTTGGGGAGTTGCGGTACAGCACCTATGATGCAGGTTGGCGCATCGTTTCACGAAAACCTTACATTTGAAAAAGTGGATGGATTGATTGACGATTATCGTGCATCAGGCAAACAAAGAAGTTATACGGATTTAGATTATAAAAATACATTATAGCGCCTCACCCCTTAATCCCTTATCCTAAAAGGAGAGGGGGCGATAGGTGGGTTGTGAAAGAAAAATAATATCATTAAAAAAAGTCCTCCCCCCTCTCCAAATGGAGAGGGGTTGGGGGTGAGGCAAATGAGCAAAAAACTATTAATACATAACGAAAACGTTCCAGGCATTGAAACGCTTGCTGTATACCGCCAAATGGGTGGTTACGCATCGGTGGAAAAAGCTTTGAAAACCATGTCGCCCAACGATGTTGTGGAAGAAGTGAAAAAGTCGGGTCTAAGAGGTAGAGGTGGCGCGGGTTTTCCTACCGGAATGAAATGGAGTTTCCTTGCAAAGCCCGAAGGCGTGCCTCGTTATTTGGTTTGTAATGCTGATGAATCGGAACCGGGTACATTTAAAGATCGTTATTTGATGGAAAAAATCCCTCATGCTTTGGTGGAAGGAATGATTACTTCCAGCTATGCATTGGGCGCAAATTCAGCATATATTTATATTCGCGGCGAATATTTTTACGTTGCCCGCATTCTTGAAAAAGCAATTGAAGAGGCGTATGCAGCCGGCTTTTTAGGAAAAAATATTTTAGGTACCGGTTACAATTTAGATTTATATGTTCAGGTAGGTGCAGGGGCTTACATTTGTGGTGAAGAAACAGCCTTATTGGAATCACTTGAAGGTAAACGCGGTAATCCACGTATTAAACCTCCTTTCCCTGCTGTTGCCGGATTGTACGGTGCTCCAACAGTAGTAAATAATGTGGAAACCATTGCAGCTGTTTGTCCAATTATTAATATGGGTGGCGAAGAGTATGCAAAAATCGGTATCGGTAAAAGTACCGGAACAAAACTTATTTCGGCTTCCGGACATATCAATAAACCGGGTGTTTATGAAATAGAATTAGGATTACCCGTAGAAGAATTTATATACTCAGAAGAATATTGCGGTGGCATTATCAACGGAAGAAAAATGAAAGCTGTTGTTGCTGGAGGTTCTTCCGTGCCAATTTTACCGACGGAACTGATATTAAAAACAGCCAAAGGCGAACCTCGCTTAATGTCATACGAATCGTTAAGCGACGGAGGTTTTGCAACAGGTTCTATGTTGGGCTCTGGAGGATTTATGGTGTACGACGAAACTACAAGCATCGTTAAAAATTTATATACATTTGCACGTTTTTATCATCACGAAAGTTGCGGACAATGCTCGCCATGCCGCGAAGGTACCGGTTGGATGGAAAAAATTCTTCACCGCATTGTGGAAGGGCATGGCAAACCAAGTGATATTGATTTATTGTGGGATGTACAACGTAAAATAGAAGGTAATACCATTTGTCCTTTAGGTGATGCAGCAGCATGGCCTGTAGCAAGTGCTATCCGTCATTTCCGTGCAGAGTTTGAAGAATATGTAAATCATCCGGAAAAAATTAAAGATGTAAAACATTATTACAACGTAAACCAATCGGTAAGTGCACAGTTGTAAATTGCAAAGAAAATAGAAATGGCAAAAGTAACAATAGACGGACAAAGCATAGAAGTACCTAATGGAACAACCATTTTGCAAGCAGCAAGAATGATTGTTGACCAGGAAGGATATGAAGGCGAAAACATTGCTCCTCCAACCATGTGTTTTTATTCCAAATTAAAAACCAGCGGTGGATATTGTCGTACCTGTATTGTAAAAGTTACTAAAGGTAGTGCTGCTAATCCAACGCCAATGCCAAAACCTGTTGCATCATGTCGTACAACAGTGATGGATGGAATGGAAGTGGTGAATATTACTTCACCGGAAGTTTTGGAATCGCGTAAAGCTGTAGTTGAATTTTTATTGATTAATCACCCATTAGATTGCCCTATCTGCGACCAAGCCGGCGAATGCCACTTGCAGGACTTAGGTTATGAGCATGGTTTAGCAAAAACACGTTACGATTTTGAACGCCGTACATTTGAAAAAATAGACATCGGCCCGTATATAAAATTACACATGACACGTTGTATTATGTGTTTCCGTTGTGTGAAAGTAGCCGATCAACTTACCGATCACCGTTCGCATGGAATGATTTTCCGTGGCGATTCTTCGGAGATCAGCACCTATATTGAAAAATCCATTGACAATGATTTTTCAGGAAACGTAATTGATGTTTGTCCGGTTGGAGCTTTGACCGACAGAACATTCCGTTTCAAAAGCCGTGTATGGTTCACTAAACCAATGGATGCGCATCGTTCATGTAAAAAATGTAGCGGTAAAGCAGCAGTATGGTTTAAAGGTGATGAGGTGTTGCGTGTCACATCCCGTAAGGATAAATGGGGTGAAGCAGAAGAATGGATTTGCAATGAATGTCGTTTTGAAAAGAAAAAAACAAGTGATTGGGTAATTGAAGGGCCTCGTCATATCGATCGCCACTCAGTTATTTCAGCGAATCATTACGAAAATTTATCAAAACTGAAATTGGATATTGGCAAACAACAAAAACAATTAGCAGGTAAAAAATAATTAATTAACTAGCATGACGCCAGCATACCTTACATATAAAATTATTTTAGTACTGATTGTTTTTGTTATTACACTTGTAATAGCGATGTACAGCACTTATGCAGAGCGTAAGGTAGCTGCGTTTTTGCAAGACCGTATAGGTCCAAACAGAGCAGGCCCTTTTGGGTTATTACAACCCTTGTCTGATGGTGTAAAAATGTTCATGAAGGAAGAGGTGATTCCGGGTGTATCTAACAAAGCGTTGTTTATCATGGGACCTGCCATAAGTATTTTGTTTTCCTTTATGACAGGTGTTGTTATTCCTTGGGGAACAGCTATAAACATTGGTGGAACAGAATATCCTTTACAAATTACAGATGTGAATATTGGCATATTGTATATGTTTGG
>CANFLQ010000113.1 GCA_947447995.1 Bacteroidota bacterium
CTACTATTATCCTCGATTCTATTTTCTGATTTTTCATGAAATGCTGTATTTATATATTTTAAAAAATATGGTAGTTTTTCTCTATTTTCTGGTACTTTGTTATACTATCAAGGATGCAACTTATCTGTAAATGGTTGCAGATGGATAATAAAATGTTTATTTATCAAGCTTGCTAAGATACTATAAATTTAGTTTGTGTAATTGTTTAGACATGTTTTTCTAATCATTCGCTGCTTGAGTAACTAACTACTTACTTTCGCAAGATTAAGCACAAAAAATAGTAGAGGGTTAGGAAAATTTTGCTATAAGAGAGATGGTTAATGTTAATGAGCAGCGGCAAACCACAAAAGCCCCTAAAAAAGGGGCTTTTGTGGTCTCCGACTAGGACTTTTTACTCCTTTATCCAATAGCTTTTCAGGCATTTTGGTATCACACAGGTATCACAAATTTTTTCCCTCTTTTGTTGTCCCGGGGGTACTAATCCCGGACAACATACACCTTTTAAGGTAAGTAATATGGATCAATATCCATTTCGTGTTTATCCCATGTTAAAAGACCTGCTCTTTTATAAAGTTTTACCTGTTTAAAAAGATCAATGTTTTGATATTTTTTTATTGACGGGTGGGAGGAAGAAAATAAAAACTTTTTAAAGTCATGTATTTTTTTGCGCCCGCTTTCAAACACAAGCTCTAGTTTGTAACCGCCAATATATTTTACGTCTGTAAGGGGCATTATTTTATTGTTTTTGTAATTTTTTTAAATGTACAAAAAGTATCATAAACTATAAAAAAATACGATAAGTCAAAAACAAAATTAACTAATTTCTTTTGTAGCAAGAGAATGTTTTTTTAAGGAACAAAAAAGGAATAAAATTAAAGCACTTTAAGATATTTCTGTTTCACAGATTTTGATTTTTTCAAACACTTAATAAGTTCTTTGAAAATTTCAGATTTCATTTTGCCAAAAATCTCGTAATCAGAAAACTCAATCCTATAAGTATTTTTCAAAGATGTTAAATCGTGAGTATCTAATTGGTGTCCGTATATAAAAGTGGGTATGTCAAAATGTTTATTACACTCGGTAATAGGCGTTTTAGGAGATATTACAAAACAATTAATATTAATGTCTGCCAACTCAATGCATCCCGATTCTATTTCGTTTTTTGCTGGGATTGAATCTATACTAGTGGGTAAACTTGCAAGGATTGTATTGTTTTCTATTGCCTTTATTACAATAAAAAATTTAGGCTTTGGAGGATGTCCATTTTTAAAATAAAAAGGTGTGAAGTATAGTATATTTCCCTCGCTGTACATTAACTTCTGAATTACTGTACAGTTACACAGCCGTATGTAGAAGATTCAAGATAGTCAGCATAGATGCTTTTTTTACGCTCATCATATTCAACTAACTCGGACAGGTCTATTTTAATTTCAGTGGTGCTTATTTTTTCCGTTTCTAATAATTCTAATACTGAATTTTTAACGGCAGCATTGTGCCAAGGAGAGTTTTCTCGGTGAGTTAAAGAAATAAGTTCATCAGCGGATGCATCTTTAAATTTATCTACAACAAATTTCAATAAATCCAATTCATTTGTAGAAAATTCATCATCGCAAAATTCCTTTTTAGCAACAATGTAAGTATGCTCATTCATGTTTTTACTTTCTATAAATTCTTTTAACATAGATGGCGATGTTGAAAACTCCACAAATAAATCATTTGCAACGGGTCCAAACTTCCACACTTTGTATTCAAGATTTAAAAAGGGGATACCACTTTTTTTAATTGATATTTCATCTAAGATGTAAATCAATTTTAATAATTTGGTTTTAGATACATTGGTCATATTCGATATTAAATAGACAATAGTATTGCCAATTTTTTCAATATGATCTGCCGAATATATAAACTGTTTTTTCACTTCTTCTAATGGGGTGCAAATGTAATAAATATATTAATATAAATATACTAAATATTTTTTAATAATTAACACACATAATGAGGCAATATTAACCAATAACTTTTTAAAAATCAAAAATTTAATATTATTTTATTAATAACAAAGCTAAATTTTTGAGATGCTGGATAAATAATTGCTTTGCAAAAGTAACAAACATTGTTTTGTTAAGAACATGTAATATCCCATAAAAAAAGATGATATTAATCATTGTTTTAGACCAAAAGTTGCTAGGTTATAAAAAATGAGGCTATCTCAAAAGGACAGTCTTTTTTATAAAAAATGTCGAGTTTTGTTATAGCAAGTACACCATAAAGCCTCCACCGGGCAAATTGGCGAAAGCAGATAAATGCTTTACGAGTTTGTCATTTTTAGGCGATAGCGTTTCTTTCCAATCAAGTTCGTTTAGTTCTTGTGGTATAGGCTGCAAACTATGTTCTAATAATGCAACGGCTCTATTTATCCAGTTTTTTAATCATTCCGTTTTAAAATTAAGCAAAAAAATACTGATTATCAGGTAGTTAATAACAGTTTCCGTTTTCGAGTTAAGCAAGTTTTATTTGGGAGATTAACTCAAACTAATTGTGAATTGGTATGTTAAATGATTTCAAATTGAATTTCAATTTGTCTTTTACTGTTCAAATTTATGAAAAAACAATGATCTACTAGATATATCCTTTTATAATTTATCTTTGCTTAGCATTTAAACTAAAAATATTAAAAACTAAAAAATATTGAAATAAATAAGTATTCATAAAGACATATAAAATTTTGCGTTAAACTTATTCTCGGACACAGAAAACTGGTAATTTTCAAAAAACGAACGAGGGAAAGGTACAACGCTCACGCAATGCGTGGGCTTTTGCTTTTTTCGTTCGTGGGTATACCAGTGCCTCTGTGTCCGGATTGAGTGGAATGACCCACGCAGATTTTTTTGTGGCTACCAAGCACAAAAAATCGAATGAACAAATTAACAGGCGAATCATTAAACATACAGCAAGATCAGTTAGAAAAACTGAAACAAATTTTTCCGGAAACTATTACAGAAGGAAAAATTGACTGGGAAAAACTTCAAGCAACACTAGGCAAAGAAAACATAGAGTTCCGAAACGAACGCTATGTTTTAAATTGGGCAGGCAAAACAGAGGCTTTTAAAGTTTTGCAACAATCCACAACAGCAACCCTAAAACCCGCTCCCGAACAATCCATCAACTTTAACACTACCCAAAATATTTTTATTGAAGGCGAAAATTTAGAAGTGCTAAAAGTTTTGCAGAAATCATATTACGGAAAAATAAAGTGCATCATCATTGACCCGCCATACAATACTGGAAACGACAGTTTTATTTACCCCGACAGTTTTAAAGAAAATAAAGAAGAGTATCTCAAAAGAATTGGAGAAAAAGACGAAGATGGTTTTTTGATGAAGGAAAGCACCCTTCGTAAAAACACCAAGGATAGTGGACACTACCATAGCAACTGGTTAAGTATGATGTATCCACGTTTGTTTATTGCAAAAAATTTATTGACCGATGACGGAGTTATTTTTGTTCATATTGACGATAATGAAGTTCACAATTTAAGATTGTTGATGAATGAAATTTTTGGTGAGGAAAATTTTATTGCACAAATAATTTGGGAAAGAGCATTTGCTCCAGTAAATCTAAAAAAACATTTTTCCGAATCTCATGATTATATAATTTGTTTTTCAAAGAGAATTGACCTTTTAGATTCTAATGGTTTGGTTAGAAAAGATAGTGATGAGAGATATAAAAATCCAGATAATGATTTAAGAGGGGAATGGACTTCTTCGGATATGACCGTTGGTCCAGTTATTCCCGACAAAGTTTATGAAATCACAACGCCAAGTGGAAAAAAAATATTGCCGACAAATGGAAGATGTTGGCTTTTTACCAAAAAACGATTTGAAGAAATGCTTGCTGATAATAGAATTTGGTTTGGGGTATCTGACAATAATACACCACGAGTTAAAAAATTCCTGTCAGAAGTGAAGGAAGGAATAACACCTATGACTATTTGGAAACATACTGATGTCGGGCACTCACAAGACGCAGCACAAAAACTTAAAGCTTTATTTGATGGAAAAGATTATTTTGATTATCCCAAATCAGTAATGTTAATTAAGAGAATGTTACAATTATATTGCAACAACACGGATACTATACTTGATTTTTTCGCAGGTTCAGGAACAACAGCCCAAGCCGTTTTAGAACTTAACAAAGAGGATGGAGGCAACCGTAAATTTATTATGGTGCAGTTGCCCGAATTAACGGATGAAAACAGCGAAGCATACAAAGCCAATTACAAAACCATTGCAGAAATTTCGAAGGAAAGAATAAGAAGAGTTATTAAAAAAATTGAAAAAGAAAAAAAGGAAAATAAAAACCTTTTGAGCGAAGTGGAAGAAAATAAAAACCTTGACTTAGGTTTTAAAGTTTTTAAACTTTCATCCTCTAATTTTAAAATATGGAGAGGCAATGAAATTACGGAAGAAAATTTAGAACAGCAGTTGGATGCTTTCACAAATCCAGTAAGGGAGGGCAGCGAAAAAGAAAATATGCTGTATGAATTAATCCTCAAAGCAGGGTATTTGCTCACCGATAAAGTAGAAGCCCAAGGCAACTATTATTCTGTAAATGATGGAGAACTTATAATTGCTTTGGAAGAAATGAATCAACAACTAATTGATAAAATAATTTTAGCTAAACCAAAAAAAGCAATCACACTCGACAAACTTTTTACAGGTAAAGACCAATTAAAAACAAATGCAGTGCTGCAAATGAGAGATAATGAAGTTGATTTTAAAACGATATGAAATTACACTTTGATAGCAAACAGGAATTTCAGTTGGAGGCAATTAAAGCCATCACCGATATTTTTGAAGGACAGCCTTTGAGCAATGGCGACTTTGAATTTTCAATCAGTCAGGCAGGCGCATTACTTACTGAAAATGGGTTCGGAAATAAAATTGATTTTTCTCGCCTCGACCAGTTGGCAGAAAATATTCAACGTGTTCAAAAAAATAACGAATTAAAAATTTCAACCAAAGACGAAATCACAAGCAACGGTTACAATTTCTCTATCGAAATGGAAACAGGCACCGGAAAAACGTATGTGTATCTCCGCACCATTTATGAATTGAATAAAATTTACGGCTTCAAAAAATTTGTCATCGTTGTTCCTTCGGTTGCCATTAGAGAAGGTGTAATTAAAAATCTGGAAATAACAGAAGCGCATTTTCAAAACCTGTACGATAAAGTTCCGGTTACTGCTAATGTGTACGACAGCAAAAAAGTTTCCAATTTAAGAGGGTTTGCATCTGCAAATACAATTCAAATTTTAGTAATAAATATAGATTC
This sequence comes from Bacteroidota bacterium, assembly GCA_947447995.1. Classification (GTDB taxonomy): domain Bacteria; phylum Bacteroidota; class Bacteroidia; order 2-12-FULL-35-15; family 2-12-FULL-35-15; genus 2-12-FULL-35-15. The sequence continues at coordinate 5,335 of CANFLQ010000113.1, forward strand.
GTTTGCAAAAGATGGCAACATTATAAACAATCCAAACGATAAACTTACTGGTAAAAAACCGATTGAATTTATTCAAAGTTGTAAGCCTATTGTAATTGTGGACGAACCACAAAATATGGAAACGGAAATCAGAAAAAGAGCAATTGAAAATTTAAGTCCACTTTGCACGCTTCGTTATTCAGCAACACATACCAACTTGTATAACTTGATGTATTCCCTTAATCCCGTAAAAGCATACGATTTGGGCTTAGTGAAACAGATAGAAGTAGATTCTGTGATGAGCGAAAACGATTTTAACAGTCCGTTTCTTCAATTAGAAAGTATTACCCGAATAGGAAATGCAATAAAAGCAAAAATAATAATGGATGTAAATTCCGAAGCCGGTATAAAAAGAAAATCGGTTACTGCAAGCGGAAAAAATTTTGACTTGTTTAAACTATCAAATGAAAATGAAAAATACGATGGACTGAAAATTTATGAAATTGATTTTGGCAATCAACACATTGAACTTAGTAACGGAATTGTTTTAAAAAAAGGTGAAACGCAAGGTGGAATGAATGATGAAGTGATGCGTTTTATGATTAGCAAAACTGTTGAAGAACACCTGAAAAAAGAAAAAAACTACAAAGACAAAGGCATTAAAGTGCTTTCACTTTTTTTTATTGATAAGGTAAAAAATTATCGTGAGTACGATGCCAACGGAAACCCACTAAAAGGAAAGTTTGCGCAATGGTTTGAAGAAATTTATCAAAAAGAAATTTCGAAACCTGTTTATAAAAATTTGATTCCTTATCCTGTTAATGATATACATAATGGATATTTTTCGCAAGATAACAAAGGCAGGGTAAAAGATACGGGCGGAGAAACTCAATTAGATGATGATACCTACAAATTGATAATGCAAGACAAAGAAAAGTTGCTGGACATAAATACGCCGCTTCGTTTTATATTTAGTCATTCTGCTTTGCGCGAAGGTTGGGACAATCCCAATGTTTTTCAAATTTGCACATTGAATGAAACAAAATCAGAAATAAAAAAGCGTCAGGAAATTGGCAGGGGACTACGTTTATCGGTGAATCAGCACGGGCAACGAATTTTTGACCGCAACATAAATAAACTTACAGTTATTGCAAATGAACGTTATGAAGATTTTGCTAAAGCATTGCAAAAAGAGATTCAGGAAGATTGCGGAATAGACTTTACAGGAAGGATTAAAAATAAAAACGATAAAAAGAAACTCAATTATAGAAAAGGGTTTGAAGCCGACCCTAAGTTTTTACAAATTTGGGAAAAGATAAAATTTCAAACAAAATACAGTGTTAATTATGAAACGGAAAAATTAATTACGCTTGCTGCAAATGCAGTAAATAAAATGGAGGAAACTAAAAAGCCGACAATTCATTCAACAAAGAAAAAACTGTTAATTACAACTGAAGGTATAGAGGGGCAATTAATAAGCGACAGCACAAACGATGATTACGGAATTGGTTTTGATATTCCAGATATGTTGGCTTATATACAAAGTAAAACGGAATTAACACGAAGCACAATATTAGAAATACTAAAAAAATCAAACCGACTAAAAGAAGTATTACTCAACCCACAGTTATTTATGGACAATGCTGTTTCAAAAATAAAAGAGGAATTGCACCAGTTAATGATTGATGGAATTAAATACGAAAAAATAGGGAGCAAAATTTATGAAATGACTTTGTTTGACGATAAGGATTTAGAAATTTATATAGATGGATATACTTACCCAGTTGAAAACAGCGCCAAAACAATTTATGAAAACTATATTCCGCTTGATAGTGGAGTAGAAAACCAATTTGCAAAAGATTGTGAAAGCAGTGAGCAGATTGAATTTTATTTTAAACTTCCATACTGGTTTGAAATAACAACACCTATAGGGAAATACAGACCCGATTGGGCGTTAGTTTTTAAAGGAGAAAAGAAAATTTATTTTGTTGCCGAAACTAAATCAGTAGGGCAGGAGTTGAGAGGTAGCGAAAAACTTAAAATAGAATGCGGTAAAGCCCATTTTAGAGATTTTGAAGATGTAATATATAAAAAGGTTTCATCGGTTATTGAATTAAATGGTTAATTATTTCTGCTTTTTTATACTTTTATTTTGCGGGTTTTTTTAATTTCAGCAACGCTCCTACTACTGTGCAGCATGGTTAATAGTTCCACCTTTTCGGTGGTAATTCTATAAATAACAAGGTATTTACCAAAAATAATATTGCGGTATATTTTGCTTTTGGTTTGCAGGTGTTTACATTCGGGGTGTAGGTCGTATTGGTATTCTAATTCGTCAATAATTTTCTCTAACCTACTCATAAAAATATCTGCCAAAAATTCGCCAAAAGCATCTGCACCATAATTATATGTTTCAAATTGCTTTTGCTTAAAAATATCGGTACGAACTATTTTTTTCTGTTCTTTTTCCATTCCGCAAACTCTTTTTTTGATTCTTCCCAGCTTGTAAACGGACCTTTTTCAGCTTCTTTAATGTGTGCTTCAAATTCTGCCTGTGTCATAGGTTTACCAGGTAAAGCATAGCTATCTTTTGTTTTTTCTTTTACTGTTTTCATGGCTTGCAAGTATTGGTTTGTAAGTATTACAAATTTAACACTTTTATTTACCTCAATCAACTTTTAGAGATAGTTAATGTTAAGAACTGGCAGCAAATGTAAAAAGCCCCTTTAAAAGGGGCTTTTTACTAAGAGCTTAATAATCAAATGCAAAGGTTTTGCATTTCAGTTGTCTCTCTCTCTCTCTCTCTCTCCGACTAGGTCTTTTATGAAACGCCCTAATTGTCAATGAATACGCTAATAAAGGTTTATTTTTTCGAAACCTTGACCTTTTTCTTCGATGATTTTTTGACAGACTTGATTGAAGTTTTTTTAAAAGCATCAACTGCTTCTTGGTCTTTTTTAGCGTGATATTTACGAGCTACTTTTATTTTAGATTTAAATTTTCTAATA
>CANFLQ010000114.1 GCA_947447995.1 Bacteroidota bacterium
GCCTTTATTACTGCTTTGCTTTTTGCGATACATCCTATGCACGTAGAATCTGTTGCCTGGGCGTCGGAACGAAAAGATGTATTGTATTCTTTCTTTTACCTTTCGGCGCTGTGCTGCTATGTTCTTTATCTGAAAAAAGAAAAATGGAACGTCGTTTTTTATGCTCTTGCATTTTTACTTTTTGGTATGGCTGTATTGTCAAAAGCAATGGCTGTAAGTCTTCCAATAGTTTTAGTGGCTATTGATTATTTATTGAACAGAAAAATTACAAGCAAAACGATTCTTGAAAAAGCACCGTTCCTGATTCTGTCACTTATTTTTGGATACATCGCCATACAAGCCCAAAAATCAAGCAATGCAGTACATATTGATTATTACAATTTTGCTGACAGGTTCCTGTTTACCTGTTACGGAATAATGATGTATGTATGGAAACTTATTGCTCCGTTCAACTTATCCTGTTATTACAATTATCCTACAAAATTGAATGGCGTATTCCCTGCCATCGTTTATATTTCTCCGATTGTAATTGCTGCCATTTTGTTTTTAATTTACAGATCCTTACGTTTTGGAAAAGATGTTGCCTTTGGGTTTTCATTTTTTATTGTCAGCATTGCCCTGGTATTGCAAATACTGCCTGTTGGAGGTGCCATCATATCCGATCGCTACAGTTATGTACCTTACATTGGGTTGTTTTTTATCATTGCACGCGGTATCAATTATTTATTGGAAAATAGCTCCGAAAATTTTTCTTCCTTAAAAATACCTTCTATTACTGCTTTGATAGTATTTGCTGTAATGTGCTGCTACCTTAGCTTTCAGCGTACCAAGGTTTGGCACGATAGCGTTACCCTTTGGGACAATGCCATTAAAAATGAAAAGTTTGACGTTGCTCCTTTGGCTTATAAAGGCCGAGCAACAGCGTATTATATGGCAGGACAATATGAAAAAGCGGTATTGGATTATGGTGAATATCTAAAAATTTTAAACAACAATCCCGATGTATATTGCGATAAAGGTATTGCGCTTTACAATTTAAACAAATACAACGAAGCAATAATTGATTTAAACAAAGCAATTGAAATTAATCCCAAACACTTGCGTGCATTGCATTTTAGGGGCTTATCTTATTTTAATCTTAAAAATTATACTGGTGCTATAAACGATTTTAGCAATGCTTTACAAATTAAAGCCAATTACCCGTTTGCGTACTATACACGCGGACTTTCATTTTATTACCTTGGTAAATATAACGAATCTATTAATGATTATACTACTGCAATTAAATACGATTCAAAATATGTGGAAGCTTATAGTAACAGAGGTTTAGCGTATTTTCAGACAAGGCAATTTGACGAAGCAATTAATAATTATTCAACCGCTGTTCAACTAAACCCTGCTTACTCAAATGCTTATTACAACAGGGCTTTGGTATACGATCAATTAAAAAAATACGATGCCGCTATTGCCGATTATACCAAAACAATTGAATTAATGCCCAATTTTGCAGGTGCTTATAATAGTCGTGCCAACAACTATTTTGCGATTCAAAAATATGAACTTGCTTTGAACGATTTGATAAAAGCGCAACAAATAGGTTTTGCGGTGGATGTTAATTTTATAAAGCTGTTGCAAAGTAAAACTGGTAAATAAAGCTGCTGGTCTAGATTTTTTGCTGGTTTTCCCTCCCTCATACGTTGGTTTGGATTTGCAGTCTTCCGTCCGTTGGTCTGGATTTGCAATCCAGACAGAAGAGTCCGCAGATTTGCAATCTGCAAATCACAACAACCCAAACATATTTGATAATAATGTAATTTCGCTGCGTGAAAAAGCACAATTACTATTTCGCCTAGTGAACTTTTTTGAAGTTGATATTAAAAAATTTAAAATACCTAAAAGCTTATACGCCGATATTAATAATCCGGCCAACGCAGAAGATAAATCGAAGGAAAAGGAGCAAATTTTTATTCCCTTAACAATTTATCAGTTAAATAAGCGTATTCCTGATACGATGTTTTAAAAATAATTTTGCCGAGTAATAAATATCTTATCGTTTTGATTTGGAAGGCTCTTCCATATTTAAGTTTGTATCAAACGGACTTTTGGTAAACGGATAAATGGCTTGTTTTATATAACCTTTAGGATATTGTGCTTCTGTAACACCTGTTCCTACGGGCCACTCTTGTTCATTTTTTGGTAAATAGTACGTGCCAAAAATTTTATCTATAAAAGGGAATATGGTTGCAAAATTTTTACCATAATGTTCGGATTCAATACAATGATGCCAATGGTGATATTGTGGTGTGGCAAAAATATATTTTAAAAATCCGAACTCAATTTTAGTATTCGCATGAATTAAAACAGCGTGAATAGCCATAAAAATGATATAAACATTAAATGTTAAAGTTGAAAACCCAAATACGTACAACGGAATAAATGCCATGGATCTGGTTACAAAAATATCTACAAAATGAGTGCGTGAGCCAGCTAACCAATCCATATTTTCAGTAGAATGATGGATTGAATGAAAACGCCATAAAAAAACATGCGTATGAAAAACGCGATGTGTCCAATACTGAAATAAATCTGCTACAAAAAAAGCGATAAATAATTCTACAAGAAAGGGTAAACTTTGTATGTAAGCCTGCAAGCCTGCAAGTCCCATCCAACCAAAAAACAGTGCGGCAGGTTGTTGTGTTATAGCTCCAAAAAATTGCACCAATAAGTGACTAATAACAAAGTAAACCAAATCGGTTCTCCATTCGTCATGAAATTTACTTTGATCGGCTCTTTTGGGGAAAACCATTTCAATTGGAATAAAAACAACAGCCATTAAAAATAAATCTAATAATAACCAATCCAAGCCCAAATGCACACTTTTTTTAGCAACAACACTTGGCTCTACATTAAATCCTCCTAAAACTATAGTAACGATACAAATTAAAATACCATATAAAGCCCATTTTTTTTGTTTACTCAACAGAAAACTCAAAACGGCAAAAAAGAAAGAGGCTATAATTACTGCTGTCAATAGCATTTTCATAGACGCTCCTGTATACACTTCTCTAAACTCTGGTGTGGTTAACCATGCTGGATATTTAAAACATAACACAGATAAAAAAGATAATATTCCCAAAAAAACAGAAACATAACCACTTATTTTACCTTCGCCAATTTTTACAGTGCTTTTCATAATAATATTTATAATTTTTACTCAAATATACATTTTATGTTTAGATAGATAACTACATCAATTAAATTTAAAGAAAAACAGTTTACAGCCTCTCTTCCCTTATTTTATCTAAATTTGAAGTTCTCCCCCTTGGTCTGGATTTGCAATCCAGACCAAAGAGTCCGCAGATTTGCAATCTGCAAATCACAACAACCCAAACATATTTGATAATAATGTAATTTCGCTGCGTGAAAAAATTGCTTTTTATTTATCGTTACATTGCTCATTGGCTTAAAGCTACTAATGAGCATAAAATAAACTCGCCTTTTGTTTTTAACCTCGTTACCAATGTTATTTACGTAAATCAAGGTTATTATTCTTTCAAAAAAATTGAAAAATTAAGAAAACAACTTTTAACTTCAAACAATAAAATCAGCTGCACCAATATGGGCGCAGGCAGCACCATTACAAGCAATAAAACGGTGGGCAACATTGCAAAAAATTCCGCAAAATCCGCAAAACAGGCACAATTATTATTTCGCTTAGTTAACTTTTTTGAACCCGAAACAATTATTGAATTGGGAACTTCTTTGGGCATCAGCACGGCTTATCTGGCATCGGCAAATTCTAAAACACCTGTTATAACAATAGAAGGCTGTGAAGAAGCAGCAGAAATAGCGAAACAAAATTTTAAACATCTCAAATTAAAAAACATAGAACAAGTGGTGGGGAATTTTGATGGTATATTCCCAAAATTACTGAAAGCTCGCAAAAAAATTGACCTTATTTATATTGATGGCAATCACCGGAAACAGCCTACCATTAAATACTTTCAGCAATGTTTGGAAAAAGTGAACGAAGATTCCGTGCTTATTTTTGATGATATTTATTGGTCGGATGAAATGATGCAAGCATGGAAAGAAATTAAAAACAATGATCAGGTAATCGTTACCATCGACTTATTTTATATTGGCATTGTGCTTTTCCGTAAGGAACAAGCCAAACAACATTTTATGATCAGATTTTGATCAAACAAATTCCCAAGGGCTAAAAAATAGTTGCCACAGATTCGCAGATTTTTAATATGCAAATTATTAAGAATTATACAAAATTTTATTTTTCAAATTCGGAATCAATATATTGTCAATATTAAATAATTCAGAAATTCTGCTTTTATATAATTATATAATCTGTGGCATTTTTTTAAGTTCCCTCCTCATTTTCAATATTATACCTTTTATTTTTGGATAATTAATATATAATTCTACCTTTATCATTCTGTTTCAAATTCGCTTTCTTTTTAATGCTAATTTAGTAAAGTTGCAAAAAAGATAAATATTTGAAACGTAATAAAATTAATTTAAACAAATCTTAAATCACCTGCGTCATTGCGAGGAAAGACAACAAGTAAAATTTTGTAGAAACAAAAAATTTCGCACTTTAAAAAAGTGCATTGTTTTTAACTAACCAACTGAAAAAACAAAACTATGAGAAACGCTATAATTGACGAAAAACAAATCAATGTGTCTGCCATTTTTGAAACACAAAGAAAAAACCATATCAATGTTAAAAACTGCACAATAGAGCAAAGAAAAGATAAGCTTAAAAAATTAAAAGCAGCTATTGAAGCCCACGAAACAGAGATATTTGCTGCCTTGCAAAAAGATTTGCGAAAATCAGTTTTTGAATCCTCTCTGTCGGAAACCTTTTTAGTGTTGGGCGAAATTGATTTTGCAATCAAACATTTATCCAAATGGGCATCGCCACACAAAACATCCACTAACCTGCTAAACATGTCTACCAAAAGTAGAATTGTTTATGAACCCAAAGGTGTTTGTTTAATCATTGCTCCTTGGAATTACCCATTTATGCTCATTTTAGCACCCTTGGTTTCCGCCATTGCAGCAGGCAATTGCTGCATGTTAAAATCATCCAAATTAGCTCCTGAAATTAGTAGAGTGACTGCTAAATTGGTAAATGAAACCTTTCCCGAAAACGAAATATGTTTTGTAGAAGGTCATTTAGTGGATTCCAACGAAATATTAAAATTGCCTTTTAACCATATCTTTTTTACAGGAAGCACCGAAGTTGGTAAACTTGTAATGGAGGCTGCGGCTAAACATTTATCTTCCGTAACTTTAGAGTTGGGAGGTAAAACGCCAGTTATTATTGATGAAGCAGCCGATTTAAAATACTCAGTTCCAAAAATTACTTGGGGTAAATTATTAAATTCAGGTCAATCGTGTATCGCCCCCGATTATGCATTTGTTCACGAAAGCAAAAAAGCAGAATTTATTAAATTGATGACCGAACAAATAGCAAAAAGCTTTTTTGTGGATGGAAAAATAAATAAAGCCGATTACGGAAAAATTATTTCTACGGGTCAGTTTAACCGATTAAGAGGTTTGGTTGACAATGCCGTTAACGGTGGCGCTAAAGTTGAAACAGGCGGCGTATTTGAGGATGCCGACAATACCATACACCCCACTCTTTTAAGTAATGTAAGCTTAGATTCTGACATTATGAATGAAGAAATTTTTGGACCTATATTGCCGATTATTGTTTATAAAAATATTAAAGAAGTAATTGATTATGTGAATTCAAAAAGCAAACCACTTGCCTTATATGTTTTCAGCGATAACAGTAAAAACGTGGATCATATTGTAAAAAACACCTCTTCGGGCGGCACTTGCATCAATGATGTAATGATACAAATCACCAACCCAAATATTCCATTTGGTGGAGTGAATGCCAGCGGATTGGGCGGATCCCACGGCTTTTTTGGCTTTAAATCTTTCTCACACGAACGCGCCGTTGTATACCAATCCAAAATGATGGAGATGAATAAAATGATTTATGCGCCTTATAACGGCAAAGAGTTTGTGTTGAAAATGTTACGAAAAATGATTTAATCGGAATCATTACTACTATAACCAAATTAACTCCAGCCTAACATTAGCTGATTTCCTTCTGTTTTCTGTATGAATGAATTTGTATAAATTTAACACAGAACCTAAAATCTTACGATATTTGCAACCTTAAATTTAGTTGTTAGCTGAAAATTCGGTCACTTTCAAAATCCCGAACTTTGAACTTTATAACTTTGAACTTTGAACTAAAAAATGGCAGAAGAAAAAATTATTATTGGAATTTCGCAAGGCGATATCAATGGCATTGGATTGGAAGTAATTATTAAAACATTTTTGGAGCCTCAAATGTTGGAAATATGCACCCCTGTAGTTTTTGGTTCTAACAAAACAGCATCATATCATCGCAAAGCTTTAGGCATAGAGGATTTCAGCTTTAATCAAATACACGATATTTCGGAAGTGAGCCACAAACGGGCAAACATTATCAATGTATATGATGAAGAGGTGAATATTGAATTAGGCAAACAAACTTCCGATGGCGGAAAGTATGCATTAAAATCCTTACAGGCCGCTGTATCAGCGCTTGAGCAAGGCAAAATTCAAGTATTGGTTACTGCGCCTATCAATAAAGAAAACATTCAATCGCCCGATTTTAATTTCCCCGGACATACCGAATACCTGGACGAAAAATTTGGCGATGGCAACAGCCTTATGTTTTTAATAAGCGATACTTTAAGAGTTGCCGTTGTTACCGGACATATTCCTGTAAAAAACATTATTCAGGAATTAACAACGGAAAAAATCCTGAAAAAAATTCAAACCTTACATAAATCATTAACACAGGATTTTTCTATCCGCACACCCAAAATAGCAGTATTAGGTTTAAACCCGCATGCAGGCGATAATGGAGTAATTGGTGACGAAGAGCAAACAATTATTATTCCCGCCATCAATAAAGCAAAAGAGGACGGACTTTTAGTTTACGGACCATACCCTGCCGATGGCTTTTTTGGAAATGGAACCTACAAAAATTTTGATGGAATATTAGCAATGTATCACGATCAGGGATTAATACCTTTCAAAACAATTTCGTTTGGAACAGGGGTTAACTTTACAGCAGGTTTATCGGTTGTACGCACCTCTCCCGATCATGGAACGGCGTATGACATTGCAGGTAAAAATGTTGCTTCTGAAGAATCGTTCCGAAAGGCAATTTATTCAGCCATAGATATTTACCACACACGGATGCAAAATAAAGAACTAGGAGCAAATCCCTTGAAAATTAACTTTATTAAAAGAGAGCGTTAATTTTTTTAAAGCTATTATTAGTAGCGTCATTGCGAGGAACGAAGCAATCTAGTATAATGCATCGATCGAGATTGCTTCGTTCCTCGCAATGACGCAGCAAATTTAATTTGTTATTGCAACATAAACTTCCGGATAGTTTTCATTAATTTACCGTCATTTTAAGGTAAAAACCATCTAAAAAATGATTTTTTTAACACTTTTTAGCATTTTTAGCCAAAAATTGCCCCAATATAAATCCTAAAATTCATTTTGATATAAGGGAGAATTTTTTACCTTTGCGGTCTTTCTTTAAAACTTAGGTAAAATGTCCGCTTCAAAAGAATACATTATTCAGTTTGCAGGATTAAGTCCGGGAGAGCATTTTTTTGAGTTAAATGTAAACGACAAGTTCTTTGAAAACCTTGATTACTCAGAGATTAAACAAGGTAACATATTGGTAAAGCTAAATCTGTTAAAACAATCTACCATGATGGTTTTAAATTTTGATATTAGTGGAACTGTGAAAGCAAATTGCGATAAATGCGCAGCAGAATTTGACCTGCCAATCAGCGGAAGCCATAAATTAATAGTAAAAGTTGGCGGGCATAGCGATGCGGAAGAAGATGATGATATTATCACCGTAGCTGCCAATGAGCATAAAATAGACTTAACCCAATATTTGTACGAATACATAACGCTTTCATTACCAATAAAAAGAGAGCACGTAAACGAAGCGGATTGCGATAAAAATATATTAAATAAAGTAAATCAATTTTTAATTGA
>CANFLQ010000115.1 GCA_947447995.1 Bacteroidota bacterium
GCTATTCCTAAAAATGGCAAATACAAAAGTGTTCAGGATTTACAAGGCAAACGCATTGCAACAAGTTATCCGGTAATTGTATCCAAATTTTTGAAGAAAAATAAAGTCAACGCCGAAATTCACGAAATAAGCGGTTCTGTTGAAATTGCACCGGGAATTGGTTTAGCCGATTCTATTGTTGATTTAGTTAGTTCGGGAAGCACTTTATTTACAAACGGACTAAAAGAGGTAGAAATAATTTTGAAATCAGAAGCTGTTTTGGTTTCCAACAAAAAACTGGGCAAGGAACAACAAAACATTTTAGATAAATTAATTTTCAGAATCAATACCGTAAAAAAAGCTAAGAACAATAAATACATTTTACTAAATGCTCCAAATAAAAATCTAGAGGCTATTTGTAAAATATTACCGGGTATGAAAAGCCCAACCATTATCCCTTTAATGGATAAAGGTTGGAGTTCGGTACACAGTGTTGTAAACGAAAATCAATTTTGGGACATCATTGATAAACTAAAAGCATTGGATGCTCAAGGAATATTGGTGGTACCGATTGAAAAAATGATTATGTAGATTTTTTAAAGGTAGAATATAGAAGTTAGAATCAAGAAGCCAAAAGCTATAAAACCAATAGAACTCTGTGTTAGTAAGAAAAGTAGATATAACAGATATAGAACAATTGTCAAAATTATTTGATGAATACCGCATTTTTTATAGAAAAGATAGTGATTTTAATGGTGCTAAAATTTTCTTAACTGATAGAATAATGAATAAAGAATCCGAAATATTTATTGCAGAAAATGACAAAAAAACATTGATGGGTTTTATACAATTATATCCGCTTTTTTCTTCCACAAGAATGAGGAGACTGTGGTTGCTTAACGACTTATACGTAAACGAACAACACAGAGGAAAAGAAGTCTCAGTAGCATTAATGAATGAAGCCAAAGTATTTGCAACTAAAACGAATTCAGCTGGATTGATATTAGAAACAGAAAAATCAAATATCATAGGAAATAATCTTTATCCAAAAGTTGGTTTTGAATTAGATGTAGAACATAATTTTTATTTTTGGAATACTTAAACAAAAACAAATCCAACACTCCCCTCTCCAAGTGGAGAGGGGCTGGGGGTGAGGTAATATGGAAATTCGACAAGCCAAACAAAATGATACAGGAGCAATTGCTGAAATGATTTACAGTTCAGGAGCTGATATTTATGACTTTATTTATCAAACCAATGATAAATCAGCATTGGATTATATTAACTATGAATTCAAATCGGGTCGAGGTTTTGCCGGATATAAAAATGTAACTGTTGCTGTTGAAAACAATGAAGTAATTGCTACAGGCTGTTTTTACGATGGCAATGTATACAACAAACTAGTTATAGGCTCTGCTTTAAATATGATTTCATTTTACGGGCTAATTAATTTCATTGCTGTATTAAAAAGAAGTTTACATGCTATCAGCGTGATGAAACAACCTCGTAAAAACGAGTTGTATTTATCCAACTTTGGTGTAAGCGAAAAATACCGAAGTCGAGGCATTGGTAGCGCGGTGGTGCAGAAAAAAATAACTGAAGCTAAAACAGCACATTATAAAAAATTTATTTTAGATGTTTCTGTTAATAATCCTAAAGCAGAGGCTCTTTATAAACGCATGGGAATGAATGTAACCAAAGAAAAAAAATTTACAGGTAAAAGAGATGGCTTTGAATGTGCCGATGCCAGACAAATGGAATTGGTGCTGAATAATTAATTAGGAACATAAAGTAAATCCAACACTCCCCTCTCCAAGTGGAGAGGGGTTGGGGGTGAGGTAAAATGAAAACTATAAAATATCCAAAACAATCCGAATGGCAGGAAATCTTAAAACGTCCTGCAATGAATGTTGATTCACTAGAAAACATTGTTAGTGGTGTTTTGAACGACATTAAAACTAATGGCGACGCTGCTGTAAAAAAGTACACGTTACAATTTGATAAAATTAATGTTGACAATTTATTAGTGACCGAATCGGAATTTACAGACGCAGAAAAAAATGTTTCTGCCGAGTTAAAAGCTGCAATTCAATTAGCCAAAGCTAACATTGAAAAATTTCACATTGCACAAAAGGAAGAAGTAAAAGTTATTGAAACCATTGAAGGCGTTAAGTGTTGGAGAAAATCGGTTGCAATAGAAAAAGTAGGTTTGTATATTCCAGGTGGCTCCGCTCCTTTGTTCTCAACCATTTTAATGTTGGGTGTACCTGCACAATTAGCGGGTTGTAAAGAAATTATTTTATGTACGCCACCAAACGGACAGGATGCAAAAATAAATGCAGCAATCTTATACACTGCAAAACTAATCGGTATTACCAAAGTATTTAAAATTGGGGGTGTGCAAGCAATTGGTGCAATGGCCTACGGAACAGAGAGTGTTCCGAAAGTGTATAAAATATTTGGCCCTGGAAATCAATATGTAACTTGTGCTAAACAACTTATAAATAAATCAGGTGTTGCTATTGATATGCCTGCAGGGCCTTCGGAAGTAGCTGTATTGGCTGATGAAACATGCATTCCAGCTTTTGTTGCAGCAGATTTACTTTCACAAGCCGAACATGGTGCAGATTCACAAGTAATCTTAGTTTCTGAAAATGAAAAGGTAATTACTGATGTTCAAATTGAATTACAAAAACAATTGGAACTATTACCAAGAAAAGAATTAGCAGCAAAAGCCTTAAATAACAGTACGGCTATTTTAGTAAAAAACAATAACGAAGCTATTGATCTGTTAAACGAATACGCTCCTGAACATTTGATCATTGCTTGTAAAAACGATGAAGAGTTAGCACAAAAAGTGATCAATGCAGGTTCCGTATTTTTAGGAAATTATTCATGCGAAAGTGCCGGAGATTACGCCTCGGGAACCAATCATACATTACCTACCAATGGTTATGCAAAAGCATACAGTGGTGTATCGCTGGATAGTTTTGTGAAGAAAATTACTTTTCAAAAATTAAGCAAAACAGGAATACAAAATATCGGTAAAGCAATTGAATTAATGGCGGAAGCCGAAGGATTAGATGCACATAAAAATGCGGTAACAATTAGAGTTCAAAGTTTATAAGTTCAAAGTTAGAAAGTTAAATTAACTCGCGACCACCCCCCTCTCCTTCTTTCAAGGAGAGGGGCTGGGGGTGAGGTCAAATAAAAAACCATGTTCAATTTAAACAACATACTCAGAGAAAACATTAAAAAATTAGTTCCTTATTCTTCCGCACGTGATGAATATAAAGGAACAGAAGGAATATTTTTAGATGCTAACGAAAACGCTTTCGGATCACCCGTTGATATGGAAGTAGAAGGCGAAGAACTAAAACTAAACCGTTATCCGGATACCTTACAAATTGCTGTTAAAGAAAAATTAAGCAAAATAAAAGGTTTGCCAATTGAAAACATTTTCCTTGGCAACGGTAGCGATGAAGCCATTGATATTATTTTTCGTGCATTTTGTAATCCGGGAAAAGACAATGTAATAGTTTGTCCGCCAACCTATGGCATGTACCAAGTAGCAGCAAATATTAATGATGTAGAAATTATTAAAGTTCCTTTGATTGCAGAAACATTCGAATTAAATACGGATGCCGTTTTAAAAACAGCTAATGTAAACACCAAATTAATTTTTGTTTGTTCGCCCAACAATCCTACAGGTACGGAAGTTAATTTAGAATCTGTAAAAAAACTACTTGAAAATTTTAATGGTATTGTAGTTGTTGATGAAGCCTACATCAACTTTGCACGTTACCGTACTTTTATTCCTGAACTGTTAAACTACCCCAATTTAGTAATACTTCAAACATTATCAAAAGCGTGGGGTTTAGCAGGATTACGTGTAGGAATGGCTTTTGCTTCACGCGACATTATAGATATTTTTAACAAAATAAAACCTCCATACAATATTAGTCTTGTTTCGCAAAAATTAGCTTCCGGAGCATTGGATAACATTACTCAGGTGAATGATTGGACAAAACAAATAGTAAGTGGACGTGAAAAACTAAGTACAGAAATTTCTAAATTACCTTTTGTTATTAAAGTATATCCAAGCGAGGCAAGTTTCATTTTAGTTAAAACTACGGATGGAAAAAGTGTTTACAATCATCTTGTAAAAAATCAAATTGTAACGCGTGATAGAAGCAGCGTTGAATTGTGTGAAGGTTGCTTAAGAATTACAATCGGTACACCGGAAGAAAACATGGAAGTTTTAAAAAGTTTAAAAGAATATAAATAATCAACATGGGGCTAGCAATGGAACAACTTAAATTCCCTATCGGAAAATTTGAAAAACCAAGCGTTTTAACGCCTGAGTTGTTAGCGCAGTATATTTCTGATATTGAAATCTTTCCTTCAAGAATTAAAAAAGAAACGGAAGGCTTATCGGACGAACAATTAGATACAGTGTATCGACCTGATGGTTGGACGATTAGGCAAGTCGTAAATCATTGTGCAGATAGTCACATGAATAGTTTAGTGAGATTTAAACTTGCGCTAACAGAAGATAAACCAATTATAAAACCATACTTTGAAGATAGATGGGCAGAATTAACAGATAGCAAAAATATGCCAATAGAGCCCGCATTAAAAATGCTTGAGGGAATCCATCAACGCTGGGTCGTTCTTTTAAAATCGCTTACAGAAGAACAATTAAAAAGAACTTTTATCCATCCTGAACATGGGAAAGAAATTAGTATTAATGAAAATATAGGAATATACGCATGGCACTGTAAACACCATTTAGCGCATATTACCACATTAAAAAAACAAAATAATTGGATATAATGAAGAAGGTATTATTCATCGATCGCGACGGAACCCTTATTTGGGAACCACCAACAACTTTTCAAATTGATAGTTTTGAAAAATTAAAATTCTTACCCGGTGTAATTACCTGGCTGGGAAAAATTGTACGTGAACTGGATTTTGAATTAGTTATGGTTACCAATCAGGATGGCTTAGGAACTGACAGTTATCCTGAAAATACGTTTTGGCCCGTACATAATTTAATGATGCAAACCTTACAAAGCGAAGGAATTGAGTTTTCTGAAGTATTCATTGACAAGTCGTTTGAATTTGAAAACAAACCAACACGCAAACCAAATACAGGGCTGCTTACAAAGTATTTGGATGGCAGTTATGACTTAGCAAATTCTTATGTAATTGGCGACAGATTAACAGATGTTAAGCTTGCTAAAAACTTGGGATCAAAAGGCATTTTTATTTTAAATAACGATAAACCCGATGGCTTTGAAAATGATATTGCCACTGTTGTAACTACTTGGGAAGAAATCTACAATTTCTTGAAAATACCGGAACGCAAAGTAATTCATACTCGCAAAACAAAAGAAACTGATATTGAAATTAAACTAAACCTTGATGGTAAAGGTGTTGCAAACATTTCAACCGGACTTGCATTTTTTGACCACATGCTTGATCAAATTGCAAAACACGGAAGCATTGATTTAACAATCAAAGCAAAAGGTGATCTGCACATTGATGAACACCATACCATCGAAGATGTTGGAATTGCATTTGGCGAAGCCATTGCAAAAGCATTAGGAGATAAACGTGGTATCGAACGTTATGGTTTTTGTTTGCCGATGGACGATTGTTTAGCCCAAGTAGCGCTAGATTTTGGTGGACGAAACTGGATTGTTTGGGAAGCAGAATTTAAACGCGAAAAAATTGGTGAAATGCCTACAGAAATGTTTTTTCATTTCTTTAAATCTTTCAGCGATGCATCAAAAAGTAACCTAAACATCAAAGCCGAAGGGCAAAACGAACATCATAAAATTGAAGCTATTTTCAAAGCGTTCGCAAAAGCAATAAAAATAGCCGTTAAACGCGATGCAAACAACATGAGTTTGCCAAGTACAAAAGGAATCTTATAAATTTAGAATCTCCCCTCTCCTAAAGGAGAGGGGTTGGGGGTGAGGTATGAAAGTTGCAATCATAAAATACAATGCCGGAAACATTCGCTCTGTTTCTTTTTCGTTGGAACGTATTGGCATAACGCCAATCATTACCGACGATGCAAGCGAAATATGTTCGGCCGACAAAGTCATATTCCCTGGTGTTGGCGAAGCAAGCAGCGCAATGGAATATTTGAAAAACAGAAAATTAGATGAGGTCATTAAATCATTAACACAACCTGTTTTAGGAATTTGTTTGGGTATGCAATTGATGTGTAAACATTCCGAAGAAGGTGATACAGACTGCCTCGGTATATTTAACGAACAGGTAAAGTTATTTCCATCAAAAGGATTAAAAGTTCCGCAAATGGGCTGGAATAATATTTGCAACTTAAAAACTCCGCTCTTTAACAATGTGCCTGAAAACGCATATATGTATTTTGTGCACAGTTATTATGTGGAGTTAGGTAACGAAACTATTGGAACAACCAATTATGGTGTTGATTACAGTTCGGCATTAAATAAAAATAATTTTTATGCGGTACAATATCACCCTGAAAAATCAAGTGATGAAGGACAATTGATACTTCAAAACTTCATAGAGAAAATATAGAATAAATTATATTAGGTTGCGTCATTGCGAGGAACGAAGCAATCTAATACAAGGAACTACAAAAATAGATTGCTTCGTTCCTCGCAATGACGCACAACAAAAAATATTTATGGAAATCATTCCCGCAATAGATTTAATAGATGGTAAATGTGTTCGCTTAACACAAGGCGATTATACACAAAAAACCATCTATAACGAAAACCCTTTAGAAGTAGCTAAAGAATTTGAAGACATTGGTATCAAACGACTTCATTTAGTTGACTTAGACGGTGCAAAAAAAGGACAAGTAGTAAACCTTGCTGTGCTTGAAAAAATTGCTGCCAATACAAAATTAACAATTGATTTTGGTGGTGGAATTAAAACGGATGAGAGCATAAAAAGTGTTTTTGATGCAGGTGCCTCTTTAGCAACAATAGGCAGTGTTGCAGTAAAAAACAAAGACTTATTTTTTACTTGGGTAAAAAAATATGGTGCAGATAAAATATTTTTAGGTGCCGATGTTAAAGATGAAAAAATAGCTATTGGTGGATGGCTGGAAACAACCAACATTTCTATAGTTGATTTTATAAAAGAAAACACAGTTCAAGGAATCAACACTATTTTTTGTACCGACATAGCTAAAGATGGTTTATTACAAGGTCCATCACTTGATCTGTATAAAAAAATAATTGCTGAATTTCCTAAACTAAATTTAATTGCAAGTGGTGGCGTTACAAATATAGATGATTTGAAACAATTAAAAGAAGCAGGTTGCTCAGGAGCAATTGTAGGTAAAGCTATTTATGAAGGAAGAATTACCATGAACGATTTAAAATCATTTTTATAAATGTTAGCAAAACGTATAATCCCTTGTCTTGATATCAAAGATGGCCGTACCGTTAAAGGTGTGAACTTTGAGAATATCCGCGATGCCGGAGATCCTGTGGAGTTGGCTATTAACTACGCCAAGCAAGGTGCTGATGAATTAGTATTTCTTGACATTACAGCAACGAATGAAAAAAGAAAAACACTTGCGGAACTGGTTACGCGCATAGCTCAACATATTAATATTCCGTTTACCGTAGGCGGTGGAATCAGTTCGATAGAAGATGTCTCCGTATTATTAAATTCCGGTGCCGACAAAATTTCGGTGAATACATCGGCATATAAAAACCCGCAATTGATAAATGACCTGGCAAATCAGTTTGGCAGCCAGTGTGTGGTATTAGCAATAGATACCAAGTTTGAAAATGGCGATTGGTATGTTTACTTAAATGGCGGAAGAGTGAAAACTGAAACCAAAACAATTGATTGGGTAAAACAGGGAGTTGCATTGGGTGCAGGAGAAATTTTACTTACCTCCATGAACAACGATGGAACAAAAGATGGTTTTGCAAC
>CANFLQ010000116.1 GCA_947447995.1 Bacteroidota bacterium
AGTATTTAATAACGGTTGTGCGTTTTACAAATGATGAAGTTTTAAATAAAATTGAATCGGTTGTAGGGGAAATTTCCAAAGCACTTAATACAGGTTTCACCCCTCTCCAAGTGGAGAGGGGCAGGGGGTGAGGTGTTTTATTTCAAATTGTGATACACGGTTTGAACATCATCGTCTTCTTCAAATTTACCAACCAATGTCATCACTTCTTCTATTTGCTCTTCGGAAAGTTCAACAGTAGAATTAGGAATGCGTTCCAATTCAGAGCTGATGATGTTTAATTTTTTTGCCTCCAATGCTTTTTGCATCGCACCAAAATCGGTAAACGCAGTATACACTACAATTTCTTCATCGTCGCTTTCAATTTCATCGGCACCAAAATCAATTAATTCCATTTCCAAATCTTCCACATTGATATTTTCATTTTTAATACGGAAAACGCCCTTGCGTTCAAACAGATAATCCAATGATCCTGTTTTACCTAATTCACCGCCATTACGGTTGAAATTCATACGTACGTTTGCAACGGTACGTGTGGGATTATCAGTAGCGCATTCAATTAAAATGGCAACACCATACGGACCTTTCCCTTCGTAAACAATTTCTTCCAGATTGGATTCATCCTTTGAGGTAGCACGTTTGATGGCGGCATCAATACGGTCTTTAGGCATATTCAAACCTTTTGCATTTTGAATAGCAACACGTAAACGAGAGTTACCACCGGGATCGCCGCCGCCTAATTTTATTGCAATTGCAATCTCTTTCCCAATACGGGTAAAGCCTTTCGCCATTTTATCGTAGCGAGCAAACATTTTATATTTTCGTTTTTCAAATACGCGTCCCATTGTGAATCAGTATATATTGGTTATCAATTATTTTAGAAATGTAAATTTAAGAATTTTAAAAAACTTAACTGCTTTTAGTGAAAAGATTTCTTTGTTTGGTTTTTCAATTATGTTTAAAAATAATAACAGGTGGCTGTTTATAGACAATATTCCAGTTTTTTGAATTAATAAGTTCGATTATTTTTTTGTTATATTCTTTTAAAAGTAAGGGATATGAATTTTCGTTGATATTTAAAATAATATAACCTGCATCGTTGATAATTGGATATTGATAAATATGTTCACGCTCTGCTAAATGAGGCACAAAAGGACTTTGAGCGCTAACAGCAGCAGTATTAGGAATTAAATTTAATGCATCGTAAACTTTTGGAACATCAAAATTTCTTGTCCAGTGTTCGGGCTGATATATACGTTGTTTGGTACGATCGAAATAAGCGTAGGTGTGGTCAAAGCTCCTTATAGTTACTGCTATGGTTAACACCGGTAATAAAAAGAGCAAAAATTTTCGGGTTGTTAAATGCGTAATATCGTTAATAACACAAGCGGCACCTAAAAATAAAATGGGGGCAAATTCAATGGAGTACTGACTGGATATACCCCATACTGTTACATCGTTGTGAAATAATTTTTGAGCATAAATGGGTACTAACATCAATAAAAATTGAGGTTTGAACAAAAGCAAAAAACCTCCTGAAATTAAAATAAATAAATGAAGTTCCATTTTTATCCAATCGGCATGGGCATTACCTGAATGATTAATAAAAAGTAAACTAAAAAAATGTAAAGGTGTAGTTATTGAATTTTTTATTATTTCGGTAAACTCGGAACCCAATACTTCGTAATGCATGTGCGCATAAACAGCTTTATCAAATAGTGCCGGCATAATAATTTTTACAAGCAAAATAAACCATGTAATAGCAATAGCACCGTATACAGATGCTCGTTTTATTTTTATTTTATTGTGCCTGAAATGGATTATGAGTCCAAAAGCAATGAATACAAGCCATAGCGACATGTTTTCCTTTGTAATCAGAATAAGTAAAAAAATAATATTGCAGTTTAACCAACGTGATTGAAAAAAATAATAAAAAAACCATGGGACTAACATAGCAGCAATTACATTGCTATGATAATCAAATGCAAGTGCCGAAAACACGCCATAAAAACTAAAAAAAGAAATGGAGATGATTAATGCATTTTTTTTATTTTCAAATAGCATATTGCAAAATTGATAAATACCAACCCCTCCAATAATGATGAAAATAATTTGAACTAATTGTAATGTATAGCTATGAAAAATATAACTTAAAGGAGAAATGATCATTAAAAATAAATCAAAATGATCGCCTAAGATATTTACCGATTGAGCCTGCCACACCTGATTGCTGGCAAAATTAAAATGGGCGTAATTGTAAACTACATTTATATATGTTCCTAGGTCGAGCGCGTATGTTCTGAAATTATAGTGATTGATCAGCGCGATGGAACAGTATAATAATAAAAAGAAAAAAGCAGTTAAGGTAATTTCTTTGTGGTTACGAAATTTTTGTAGAAATAAAGATATGTTGGTCATTAATAAAGAACGGGATAAATTAATGTTCAATTATTAATTTTTGATTAATCAAAAAATCATCCCCTTCGATAGTTACAATATAAATTCCGTTTTGAAGATTTCCTGTGTTGATCTCAATTGCTTCTGAACCATTAATATATATTGACCTTTGATAATAAATTCTCCCAATCATATCTGTAATGTTTAATGTTATAGGATGGTTGTTCGTTAGTCCTTTAGTAGTAAAATTCAAATACAATTTTTCATTTGCCGGATTGGGATATAGTTTACAAATATCGTTTGATTTATTGTAGTGTTTAATATCTGTAATGGTAACTTTTGGTGCGCCTATTGTAACACCATTGCTATCGGTTTTAACTAAAAACACATGATCCGAATTTCCAAAAGATTCGGTATTTCCACAGATTATAAAGCCATGATCTCTTGTTTTGTTGATGTAATAAGCTTTGTCTGAATCTATGCCGCCAATAGTTTTCCCTAAGTTTCCAGTCGAAGTTTCTACATATAATAAAAAATCTTCGGATCCTGCTCCGTTCGCATTGGTATAGCCTACCACTGCCCATAGTCCACCGGGATATTGTTTGAGAGAATGTACAGCATCATCACCGCTAGCGTCTCCATATATATGAAAATTAGTATCTAACGCTCCGGTAATTGAAAGGTTTGCTGCAAGTCCATCATAATCGCCATTGCTGCTTTTAGATTTACCACCAACAATGTAACCTCCGTAAACGCGTTCTATTACTTCATAAGCAACATCTTCCCCCGATCTTCCAAATTCGCTAGTCCATAAAGTATCACCTAAACTGTTTGTTTTAATTGTATAATAACTGCCATTAATATCCTTAAAACTTTTTGTGTAACCTGTTAAAATATAACCGCCATCAAGGGTTTGAATAATTGATCTGGCTTCATCATCTTTGGCACCGCCGAATGTTTTTGTCCAGAGTGTATCACCAATAGAATTTAATTTAAGCAGGTATATATCTTCATAACCCTTTCCAAAGCTATAAGTTCCGCCTGTTACAATAAATCCGTTATCGGCAGTTTCTGCAATTGAATATGCAAAATCCCAGTTGCTTCCTCCGTATGTTCTTGTCCAGATCGTATCGCCATATCGGTTGGTTTTTATAACATAAAGGTCATAACCTCCATTCCCAAAACTGTTAGTAAACCCAGCTATTACAAAGCCTGTATCTTTTGTTTCCTGTATTGAATAAGCTTGATCAATATTGATGCCCCCATACGTTTTTTGCCATTGAAAAATACCCAAAGAGTCGGTTTTTAATAAATAGGCATCAGTACTGCCATTGCCTGTACTGCTTGTAGCACCGGCAACAGCGTAGCCATTGTCGTACGTTTGTGTAACGCAATACCCATAATCATATCCTGTACCGCTGTATACATGCTGAAATTTTATAGTTTGTGTAAATAAATTATTTACAACAAACAGAAATAAAATAAAGAGTATTTTAATTTTTGTTTTCATTTTACAATGAGTTAACAGCTTTTCTGATTTTGATTAGATCAGTCATTAATTTTTCAAAATGATCGAGATGCAACATATTGGCGCCATCCGATTTTGCTTTTGCAGGATTGGGGTGTGTTTCTAAAAATAGTCCATCAACACCAACAGCAATAGCAGCTTTGGCAATGGTGGAAATTAATTCGGGTTTACCGCCTGTAACGCCACTGGTTTGATTGGGTTGTTGTAAAGAGTGTGTAATATCCATCACTACGGGTACATTGTTTTTTTGCATTTCGGGGATTCCTCTATAATCAACTACCAAATCCTGGTAACCTAAAAATGTACCACGTTCGGTAAGCATAATGTTATTGTTGCCCGATTCTCTTACTTTATCTACTGCAAATTTCATGGATTCGGCAGATAAAAATTGTCCTTTTTTTATGTTTACATGTTTACCTGTTAAAGCAGCAGCAACCAACAAATCTGTTTGACGACAAAGGAAAGCGGGTATTTGCAATACATCTACATATTTTGCAGCCAATGCAGCATCTTCATTGGTATGAATATCTGTAAGAGTAGGAATGTTGTAATGTTTACCTACTTTTTGAATAATCTCTAATCCTTTGATGTCGCCAATACCTGTGAAAGAATCTAAACGGGAACGGTTTGCTTTTTTGAACGACGCTTTAAATATATAGGGAATCTGTAATTGATCGGTAATAGCTTTTACTTTTTCGGCAATTTCAAAACATATTTCTTCTGTTTCAACAGCGCATGGTCCGGCAATTAGAAAAAAGTTATTGCTGTCTAAATGTTTTATGTTAGGTATATTTTTTAATGACATATTTTTATTTTTTAGTATTTCGCTTTCGCCTAGTCCCCTCTCCTTTAGGAGAGGGGATAAAGGGGTGAGGCTAAAATTGTTTTATTAATGTAAAATAAGCTCCCTGACCTGTTGTTTTTTTAGGAACAATAAATCCTTCCAAATTATTACTTCCTGCTCGTATAATAAATTTTTTCGGCAATTTAATGGATGTGCCAATACCGTAGTTAAATGTACCATAACCACCATAGCCAAATGTGGTGGAAAGCATCCATTTAGGATGAATATAAAAATAACCTTTTACATATACCAACATTTGATTATTGGCATTAAATACATAACGTATTCCTTCTTTTAATGTAAAATACCTGTTAAGTTTTGTTTCTAATGATAGATCAAACACAGCAGGTAATGTTACAGAAAACGCCTTTTTTTTAAATGGACTTACCATATTTTTTACACTGTCTTTTTCTCTTTTAAAGATAGTTGAATCACGCAAATTGTATAAGTTATTTATTTGAAATCCTTCGTAGTGCAACATAGAATCCTGTTGTGCCAATTGTGATTGTTTATTAAACCGAATTGCTCCTAAATCAGAAATTGAAGTAGAGATTTTAGAAGCTCCAAAACGGGTTTGGAATGGGGCTTCAAAAAATAATTCTAAACTAGCACCATAACCATTAAATGCAGTAATTCCTTTATGAGCAGTATTGGATTGGGCAATAGAAAGCTGTGTATTTATATTGATAAATTGACCATCAGAACTGGTAAACAATTCTGCTTTTTTTGCATCGATTGATAAATATTGTTCACCTTTTAAAAAGGAAACTCCAATACCCCAATGTGCTGCACTGTCTAATTTAGAAAACACCCCAATTTGTAGTTGTTGATATTTTATTAAGTTTAAATCAAAATTGCTTAGGTCGGCTGTTTTGCCGGCATAGTCAGCATTACCATAAAAACCAACTTTAAATAAGTCTTTCGAAAATTGTGCATCAAAATGTTCTCTATCGCGAATACTAAAAAACAAACTTATATTTTTATACTTGCCATAAGGGTCGGATTTGAATGCGGCAAAAACGCCTGAATTTATATTACCTCCAACACGATTATTATTTTTTATTCTGCTTAAAACCGAATTTTTTAATTCCTCATTAATATATCCACCTGTATAAAATTTTTTAGTGAATTGATTGGTAAGTGCGTTTGAGTTAATATCGTAATCGCCAACAATGCCTATATGTGTGGTAAATCCATCTTTAAACTCATCACTAAAAATGGTAGCAATTTGCGCTTGTATAACAAGCGAATATAATGTAATCAGTAGTATGATGTATACTTTTTTCACAACAATGTTCTGTTATTATTTTAATTGAACAGTATAATTAACGTCGCCTATCAATTTTAAATCAATGCCATAATCACTGTATATTTTCATATATTGTGGTTGATTGCTGGTATTGTATATTGTTTTGAACACAATTTTTTTTGTGTTGTATAACGCATTCATTTTAGATTCGCTAACTGGAATAATTAAAGTTGTAGTTGTTTTACCTATGGCTCGGTAGCTTGCATTTAAAGGTGCTTTAAGTATGGTATTTGGTCCGGTAAACAATGAATCAGCAATTGTATTGTTATCATTCAGCATATAAATTTGAAGCGCCGCATCAAAAGGAAACCCATTGTCGGCTATCATAGTAATGGTACCACTTTTAAGATTGTTTGCTCCATTTTTGTTTGCTATGTTTAAGTCAACCGTATCTGCTAATGTTAAATTAGTAGCTACAAAAGAAAGCGGAATTTCCATTTCTAATATGGCTTTTAATAATTTATCGGAATAAATAAAATCGTTGGAACCAGCAATATTTCCAAGCGGATTGGTAGTCATTTGCATGGAGAAACTAAATTTATCGGGTAAGTTTTCCAGCAATGCTTTAATGTTTGAATTGCTTGAGTTTAAAGGGAAATTAGCATAAGTTGGATATACAATTCCTGCACTTTCTGCCGCACGATTAATATTTATGGGTGCCCCAATTATTGAATTAACCAAACCAATATTTGTTCCTTTACGTGTATTGATAGAGTTTAAGTTGTTGATAATAATTCTTGCATCTAAGCCAACCGGATTTTCGATACTTAAATTAAATTTTACATCTTCCAGTTGAATGGATCCGTTTACAATATTTTTTAATCCGGAAAAGTTTGTTTCCGAAGGACCTTCATTAAAAGTGCTTTGTCCAAAATAACCTTGGGCATAATACGGAATAAAATCCTGAAATGTATTTTTGATTGTTAAACTATCGGTAGGATTAATTAAAACAGGTTTGCCGTTAGGACTTACCAATGCAGTTAATGAAGTGTTTATGGTGTTGAATTTATTTTTGTTGATTCCTGTAAGGTCAAGCACATAGCCCGACATATCATACGTTTGGTCGTATACTCCGGGTGTATTGCCAACAGCAGCAGGTACATTAATATTTATTGTAAATGGCTGTCCGTTTTTTGAAGCACAGGGTAAACTGTATACAAAATTAGTTACTTCATGCACATAACTTTTTATGTAATAATTAATGGATCCCGATTTAATAACAATGGTTCTTAGTTGAGCACCTTTAAGGTTATAAGTTGTTTCGGATGGTTTATTACTTACAACAGGTTGTCCGGGTTGAAGGGTTAAAGCTACAGGTATAGTGTAGGAATTAGTAAGACTTGTATCAGGAATCTTAAAAAGCGTATCCATCGAAAATTTAAACAGGTTATTTTTGTAAACAATTTTTAATGAACTATCGGGATTAGCCTTTAAAATAGAATCGGGAATAAGGTTGTTGATGTTTAAAGATGTTCCTACCAATGGTGCAATATCATGCGTATCCCAAGATGGTTTTCCTGTTTCTTTTCTGCATGAGAAAAAAAGCAGAGAAAAAAGCAGAATACAAATGGAAAAGTACTTTTGTAGCATTTTTAATTTTCGGGTAATTTTTTGACCAGATTAAAAATAGCAAATATTCCTTAGTAAGCAATATATGCGATGTTTTATTTAATGGGATAATCAATAACCATACTTATCGCCCCATAATTTTTTGAGATTGTCCCTGATCTCTTTTTCTCTGGCGTTATTTCCGGGATCATAAAATTTAGAGCCGGCAATGTTTTCCGGCAAATATTCCTGATTGGAAAAGTTGGAAGTGTAACTGTGTGAATATTGAT
>CANFLQ010000117.1 GCA_947447995.1 Bacteroidota bacterium
AAACCTTGGCGAGGAAAGCCATTTTTTATTGGCACCATATATTACTACACCGTAACCCAATCCTAAGGCGTCGTACCCTTTCACATTGTGTACAAATTGATTTTTATAAATTAATCCGCCAACTATACTATCGTCGTGCCTAACTGAAACAGCTCCATTTCCAAAATTCTCAAACCGGCAACCCGTAACAACAAAATCTTTGCAATTAAAAAATTCAATTCCAATATCTGCTGCCCTTGAAAGCCCATCGCCTGATACCATGCTGGGCTTTTTACTTTTAAAACATATACCTGATACCACTATATTACTTGAAGCATTGCTATATATACTATATTTAAAAATTTGTAACCAAGCACTTGTTTCAAGAGTGGCATCAGATACTGATTCTGAACGATATAGGATTGTCTTCGTTAATCCCTGCCCTTTAATAGAAATAAACTTGGAAATGACAACATTTTTATTTACAACAAATTGCCCTGCGGGTAATACCACCACATCCCCAGCTACAGCGCTATTTACAGCAGCCTGTATATTGGGTTGTATATCGTTATTGTTTCCTGGACTGGCAACCAATATACTATTGCCTGCCATTAATGCATTTCCACACAACAACAAAAGGCTAAGAAATATTATATTTATTTTGACTTTCATCTAATACATTGTTATGCCTGATTATTAAAAAAACTAATCAATTAAAATAAATAAATTTTTATCGTACTCACAAATATACTAAATATTTAGGGTAAATTAAATAGGTTTAAAAAAATATTACCCCAACACCTTTTACCATCATTTTTTCTGCTGTTTATTAAATAAATAATTTATCCCACATTTCTTGTTCATAATTCTATTTATTAGGGGATCTTTGAAAATTAATTAAACGCTACTTTTAATAAAAAAAAATTTATTACAGATATCAGGCAAACAAAAAAATGGGATTTACCTTTTCACATCCAGCTTTAATTTTACCTTTTAAATATTTGCCTAAAAAATATTATTCCTTAACTGGGCTGGCAATAGGCAGTATGATACCCGATCTTGAATATTTTATACGCTTAAATAACTCAAGTACACACAGCCATACACTTTTAGGAGTAATTTGGTTCGAC
Source organism: Bacteroidota bacterium (assembly GCA_947447995.1). Taxonomy (GTDB): domain Bacteria; phylum Bacteroidota; class Bacteroidia; order 2-12-FULL-35-15; family 2-12-FULL-35-15; genus 2-12-FULL-35-15. The sequence continues at coordinate 1,110 of CANFLQ010000117.1, forward strand.
TTACCAATGGCTATTTTTGTTTCCATTATATTTCATCAACTTATCCGAAATATCTTCATCCAAAACCTGCCACTTTTTTTATATCAACGATTATACTCCTTCATGGATTTTGATTGGTTAAGTCATCTTAAAAAAAATTGGGCTGTTATTTTTTATTCCATTTTAATTGGAACATTAACCCATTTTTTATGGGATAGCTTTACCGCAAAAGGTGGATATTTTGTTTACAAGAATAGCATTTCCATGATGCCAATTTATCTAGGAGAATTTAAAGTATATATATACCAAATTATAAAATATACAAGTTCTTTTATAGGATTATTAATTGTTATCTATACCGCATTAAGGTTACCTAAAAACAAAATGGTTCAAAACAAAATTGTTACAAGCTATTGGGTTGGATTTTTATTTTTAGCGCTACTGTTTATTATTTCAAGAATCCTAATTTTGGACGAAGACGAAAGATCCATGTACGGATTAATTAAAATAACCATATCTAGCGGATTGTTTGCTATGATATTGTCTTCACTATTTCAAAAGTATGTACACTGGAACTTTTTTAAGCTCCGTTAGGAGCAAAATAGTAATAGAAAAAATAATATAAATAGTTATACCCCCCTTTAGGGGTAATATAAATTTATACAAATAAAATTTAAACAGCTCTTAAACAATAAGCATCTTTTAAAAAATCTCTTCAAAATTATTGCTCAATAAATATACTTGCAACTAAACGCAATATATAGTCGATTAATACAGTTATATACAACACAAAATATTTTTTGGCATTCACTTTGTATAAGCTATGAAGTAGAAAATTAAAAATTTCAAGAACAATGTTACAAGGCTAACAAAAAATGTACTACTTAAAATACAAAATGTTACACGATACATGAAAAATGCTACAAAGTAAAAATAATGGTTACAAAATATATACACATTGTAACAAAGCAAAAACAGGTGTTACAAAACAAATGAACAAATATGAAAAAGCAATACTACTTGTTGCAAAATGTATGAACAATGTTATAAAAAAACACTACTTGTTACAAATAGAATAAACATGATTACAATGTAAGCTAACACTGTTACTTTATTAACAAACAATGTAACAATGGCTACATAAAACGTTAAATACTACTAAAACAATGGGATACTACTACTAGATTTAAACAATAACTGCCTGCAGACAGGCTGTTTGAATCCTAACCCGTTTTGTTATTTTTAACAACGACTCATGACCGATGTTAAAATTAACAGAACATAAAACTAAAAACCATGAAAAAGTCAGTAGTAGTTCTAAAATTTTCAAAGTTACCCATTCCACAAAAAATAGCCAAAGCCCGATCCATCGTGTTGGCTTTAACGGGTAATGCCAATTTTATCAGTCCAACTCCATCGCTAACCGTTATTACCACACTTATTAATGATTTGGAAATAGCGTATTTGGCTGCCCAAAACGGTGGTACAGACGATACGGCAAATATGCACACCAAGGAGTTTTTACTGGAAAGTTCATTAAAATTATTGCTTGCCTATATTGAGTCCATTGCCAATGCCAACCTTTTAACTGCAGAAACAGTTGCATTAAGTTCAGGTTTTGATCTTAAAAGCCCCACCGTTCGTGGCGCAAAAGGTTTTAGTGTAAAACCTACGGGAAATCCTGGGGAAGTAAAACTTTCCACCAACCGTACCGGCAGAGCATCTGTTTTATGGCAAATGTCAAAAGACCCGCTAGACGCATTGGGTTGGAGTACAATCGGGCACACGTCATTAGCATCCTTTATAAAGGATGGACTAATCAGCGGGGTACGTTATTATTTCCGGGTATCGTCTGCAACTAAAGATGGGCAAGACCATTGGAGTGATGTAATCAATACCATTGTGCTTTAAGGCTTCATTTTATTGCCTAAAAAAGACCTAACAGGTTTTGAAAACCTGTTAGGTCTTTTTATTTCTAAACTTGTTTAAAACCCGTTTAATACGGATATATTTTTGCAACCGTTTAATCCCATTAGCTATCGAGATTAAACAGACTTTTATTGATTTAAAACAACAAACATTTTTTGGGAAATCTCTTCTCCAATCATTTTATGAGCAGGTATAGTCCAATGCCCTTTCTCTTCCGGTATTGGCCAATAATTTGGATCTAAACCTTTTTCTTTCATTTGTTGTAATGGAATTTTAAGATCTATTACCGGAGAATTTGCCAATAACAATTTTAATTGATCGGCTTTATCAGGACTCGCATCCAGCATAAAAATAACACGTTTATCTTTACTTAACTCACTGACAATTGCTTTATCAACGGCACTAAGTGTATCTACCACAGCCCCTTCGTTTTCATCTGAATGAGCCGCTTTCTTTTTTCCGAAATAAAACTTATCAAATATAATTTCTCCGGCTCTTGGGAAATGGTTTTTAGTTCGGTACGACATGAATAAAACGGACGACTCTGCCAAAAGATGAAATTTATGATAATTTTTAACAAAGGACTTTTGTTTGAAACTTGAATCCACAATAAATTGCCCATTTTGGTATTCACAAAATGGGGCATAATTTTTTTCTGTTTTACTAAAATTCCCGTCTCTTAAAAGTATAATCATATAATCAGGATTGTTTTCAGCCACCACCTCATTCTTCAAATACAACAGTTCTTTAATATTAATACCTTCCAAACCAAAATTAAAAAAAGACGCCTGTTTATTTGTTAACTGTTTATTCAAATCGTTTTCTGCAACACTTAAAAAATTATCTCTATAAAATACCTGGCGGCTCACTACAAAGCTATTACCAAGTACTGCAATGGAAATATCATTTTTTCCTGTATCGCTAAAATCCTTACCAAACCAGCCGGAAGAATTTGTTTTTGCCAAACCAAAGCCTTCTGAAATAAAAATAGAAGAATACATTTTATTGGGGTAATAGCGCTCGCCCTTATCGGGATATATTTTTTTTAATGGCGTTAAAATTCCACCGCCGGATAACAGAATTTCAAACAAAATTGCTACCAGCAAAAATGCAAACGAAAAAATTGCTACGGCTTTAATTTGTTTCATCTTTAAAATTTAAAATAAACAAAAGGTGTTGTTTTAATTTGAAACATAAAAAACAGTGTAAATACAAACAAACCTGCCAGTATTCCAAATCTGAACGGTTTGGATTTAACTTCCATCAAAAAGGCATGTTTACCTGTAGTGTATTCCATTATATCCAACGCAAATAATATCACCAAATAGGTTAGTGTAGTGTATATAAACCAAGCGGCATTCTCTGAGCTTTCCCAATGAATCAATTTCGAAAAAATAAGTTGGGTGGAATCCCAAGAAGTGGAGCGAAAAAATATGCGTGAAAATATAACAAGTATAAACGTGAATAAAATGCCTATTATGGTTGCAAAATTTATTTTTTGAATTTTTTCTCTGACCACATGTTTTTTGCCGAGAATTATTTTATGAATTGATAGATAGATACCATGTAAGCCTCCATAAATAACAAAATTCCAACTTGCTCCATGCCATAAGCCTCCAAGTACCATTGTTAAAAACAAATTGAAGTACGTCCTAACTTTTCCTTTTTTATTTCCGCCAAGCGGAATGTATAAATAATCCCTTAGCCAGGTTGACAAAGAAATGTGCCAACGCGACCAAAATTCAGTTATGTTCCTTGACAAATAAGGTTGTTCAAAATTTTTCATTAATTCAACTCCAAACAATTTGGAGGTCCCTCTTGCTACATGACTATAACCAGAAAAATCGGCATAAATTTGAATGGTAAATAAAACCAGACCACATAGAATTTCAAATGATTTGTAATTGCCCAAATCAGAAAATATATAATCCACAAATCGGCCTGTTGTATCACCTATCATTACTTTTCTGAAAAGTCCGGAAATAATGAGTACAATACCTTGTTGTATTTGGAGTGATGTTGGTTTAAGATCCCTAGATATTTGGGGCAATAACGTGGTTGCCCTGCCCAATGGGCCTGCAACCAATTGCGGGAAAAACACCACAAACAATCCAAAATCAACAATATTATCTGTAGGCTCTATTTTTTTATTATATACATCAACAATGTACGATATGTTATGAAAGGTATAGAAAGAAAGGCCTACAGGGAGAATAATATTCAGATGAAGAAAATCGACACTTCCTCCAAAAACAGAACACATGTCTTCAAAACTTTCAACAAAAAAATTGAAATATTTGAAAAAACCTAAAATACTAAGGTTAACAATTAAACTGAATATTAATAGTCTTTTTCGTTTAACATCATTGGTAGTAGTAAACAATTGTCTACCCACAAAATAATCGATAAGCGTAGTGGTAGTTAATAATAAACAAAACCGCCAATCCCAATATCCATAAAAGATATAACTTACTACCAATAAAAAAATATTTTTCGTTTTTTTATTGGGCAGCATATAAAATATAGGCAGTACTACCCCTAAAAAAATAAAAAATATAAATGAATTAAATAACATTGTTTTAGAATTGACTCTACCTTATTAAACTAAAAAATAATTATAATGCTTTTATAACTTTACAAGGATTACCTGCAGCAAAAACATTTGCCGGAATTGATTTTGTAACCACACTATTAGCACCAATAACTGAATTTTTTCCAATTGTAACTCCTTTCCAAACAATTGCATTTACTCCAATAAATACATTGTCTTCAATAATTACAGGTTTTGATTCGTCGCATCTTTCATACCTTCTTGCAGGATCTGTATTGTGCCAATCGTAATCACATATTAATACATTTGCCCCACATAATAGGTTATTACCAATGGTTATACTACTTAGTGCATTAATAGTAACGCCACTAAAACCACATTTATCGCCAATAACAATGGAAGCGTTTTTGTAATGTGTCGACACAATACAGGTTCTATTAATACCAATCATATTAGCTAATTCAGAACTTCTGAATGTGCAATTTTTTCCAATAGTAATGGACGAGGTAGGGTATCTATAAAAATAAGCAAAGCCATAAAAATTACATCCTTTTTCAAATTTAACTTTTTTTAAAACAAGGGATGTTTTGGTACGTAAATTACCATAATAACGATAACCTGCCAACCTTACCATACGCAATGCTTTGAATACGTAACCATCAAAATCAGTAAAAAGGATTTTGATTTTACTATCTTGTTCTGACATAATTAATGAATATTTTAACAGATTAAAAACAATATAAACTCAAAGATATAAAAAGTTTTACGATAAAAATTGCAGCCCAAAAATAGTTATCAAATCTAATAATTTGAAATGACACTATTTCGAATATTATTTTCCAAACAGTTTACGAAAACTTATTTTTTGTTCTTTCCTTAATTGTTCGGATGCAAATTTAGGGAAGGGTCGGTATCTGGCAACAAAAGATGACAAACAATATCCATACAATATAGCAAGTGCACCTATCAAAAAAGGTTTTTTAAAAGCATCTCTTATTAGTGTAGCTATAAAAAACGGAAACCAATATGGAATGGAGCCTTTGTAATAACCTGTTTCGTAATGGTTTTTTAATATTGAATTACGCGCACCTATAGGTTTTAAATGATTAAAGTAATAATCAAATGTCTGCGTTCTCCAGCCAAATGATCTTGCAGCAACGTAGGCCATATCATCTTCTCCACGTGTTTTAGATTCTACAAACTTTCCAATTTTAAGGTAACATGTATAACGAATTATTAACGTTGCCCCTCTTCCACTTGTTCTGTCAGAAACTTTTTCTGCAATACCATTCTCCACCATGTGCCCGGAGGCAACTGCCAATAACGGATCTTTTTCAAATTCATTTAACATATTCGAAAAAAAATCTTTATCAAAACTGGTATCCGCATCAATTTTTGCTATCAAATCGGCAGGTTTAGTTCTTAACGAATCTGCATAATTGATAACCGCAGCAATACGTCCTCCACGATTCCTTAATTCCTCTCTAAAATCAGTTAATTTAATGTATTTGATAAATGGGTAATCCATCAAATATCCTTTAATAATATCAGCGGAATTATCCGTGGAACCATCGTCCATAATCATCCACTCAAGGGGTAAAATATCTTGGGCAATAACGGACTTTATTGTTTCGTTGATGTATTTACCTTCGTTGCGGGTTGGTGTTATTATACTGTAATTCATCTTTCGTTTATTGTTTCAGTTCATTAGTTCAAAACGATGCACTTTAAGTGCAAAGTGGTTCAGTTTCTACAAAATTTCAATTATTGAGGTCATTGCAAGTTCTGCGTTGAAGCAGAAACGGGAAGCAATCTAATAGTATACTTTGGTTGAGATTGCTTCGTACCTCGCAATGACGCTCTCAATTTAACATTTACTTAAAACTATTTTATTTTTGAACCTCTGCACTTTTAGTACAGAGTGGTTCAGTTGTATGTAAACTAAATATAATTGTATAGCCTCGAGCCTGTTTAAATTTTAATCAAATAATTAACAGGTCGCTCCTACGGAGCTTATATAAATCATTAATAATCCAATTACTACAAACAGCACACCCCTAAGGGGTGTTTAAAAAGCTCCGTAGGAGCATTCTGTTTGTAGAAAATAATATCAAATAATAATCTTTAGCTC
>CANFLQ010000118.1 GCA_947447995.1 Bacteroidota bacterium
TATGGAAACGGAAGTAATTATCCAAATTTGATCCAATAACCAATAGTTTGGCTCAACCCAGCTATATATTTTAGGTTGAATATATACAATACCAATTACAGCTAAATAGGAAAGCTGAAAACCGACATTCATTATTAAAAACGGATCAAAGAGCAATAATAAAAATGCTGATGCTGCCAAGGTATTATAAATATTGGTATGCCTGTTAAATGCTTTTGCTATCACCACAAACGTAAACATAGTAGCAGCTCTCAATACCGATGGCGACATGCCGGTTAATGCGGCATAAAACCAAAGAAAAAGAATTAATAATATAGCTTTAAATACATTTCCAAATCTGATATTATCAAAAAAAGAAAGTAGCCAATTGAATACAAAATATACTATTGCAACATGCATACCCGATACCGACAATATATGTATAACGCCTGTATTAGAATATGCTGAAAGGGTTTCGGTATCCAACTTATCTTCATAACCCAATAATAAAGCGGAACCTACAGCAAACTCCTGTCCTGATATGTTATGGACAGTAAAAACGTTCAATAAATGATTTCTTAGTTGAATGCAGGCTGCTAACAATATATTTGCAGTATTGCGATATGTAAAAAAACATTCATTGTCGTTTACTCTAGCTTGATGATAAATTTGATGGTTGGATAAAAAACGCTTGTAGTTAAATTCTCCCGGATTTTTAGGAGGAGCTACTTCATTAAAGCTAACATTCATAAGTAATTCATCGCCATACTTCAACTGAGCAACTTTATCATTTTTTTGAAAATACAACAAGGCTTTGCCACTTGTAATCTCCCATTTATTATTGTGTTTTACAGCCAATACATTTACTACCGATTTTAAAGACCTGTTGGTTTCTATTGGAGTTTCTGAAAGTCGGACATAAACACTATTATTGGTAATGCCTGATTTTGAAAAATGATTTGAGGTAAAAATTTCGGTTTTAACAATCGTTAATTGATAAGCAAGTAAAAACAACGTAACGTTTATAAGTATCCCCAATCGCCAGTAATTACGATAAGAAAAATTGAATTTAGGAAACAATATCAAAACTGACAGCAACAATACAAAGCCCAAAACAACAGCCAACCCATACTGAAACTGAAAAGGATAAAAAATAGCAGTTAAAATTCCTGCAATAAATGGAAGTAGTAAACGAATGAGTGGAGCTTGATTCCATCTCATTATTTCCAGCGGTATTTAAAGGTTTCATACTTCCCCTTTATTGCCATAATCAATTCCAATTGAGTTGAATTTTGCATAAACTCATCACTAAAGTTAAGGTATTTGATAAATGCATCAAACTCTTCATCATTCAAATCAATGATATCATGCTTAATAAAGAGACGAAACATATCCTTTAAAATATCACGTTTCATATCTTCGTTTTCCAATTCAGCAACCAATCGTTTCGATTTTCCAAACCTGCTAAACCGTTCATACAAAAAAGTAATCGGACTTTGAAAAGCATCAACCCCTTCGGCAGAATATGTTTTTTTTATACCCAGTTTATCAATATCCTTTTGAATTTCATTTAAACTGCGGATAGGGAAAACACTTACTTCTTTTAACGTAAAATAAAGCTTTTCGAGCGGAACATTAATAAAATATTGTGATTTAGGAACCGAATCTTTAAAACATATCTTTTTAAGTTTAAACCCTAAAGCCGATAACATTATTGTATCTGATTGCATAGCTTTAATAGAAAATTGACCTTCGGCATCAGCAAACATACCGTTATTTGTACGTTTATTTATAATCATTAAGCTTGGTAATGGTAATTTACTTTCTCTATCATAAGCTTGTCCACTTATAACAATTGAATTTTGAGCTGATGTTGTTGTAAAAAAGAACATCGATAAAACTAAAATTAACATTTTAGATCTACCGATGTAAAAACTATTCATTTGATTTTTATTTAATTGCAAGGCTTACCTAAACTAGTCTTTTACTTTTTTTTATTGATCAATTTGGTTTTCGGTTCCTCATTACGAAGCAATCTTCCAATGTTTTTTTTATGGGTAAGTAAAACCATGATGGCAATTAATACTGAAAATATAACCAATGAAGGTGCGTATATTTTTAATACGTACACCACAATTATCGGAAATGCAACTGCTGCTGTCATAGACCCCAACGACACATAACCTGAAATTAGGAATATCACCAAAAATATCAAAATAGAGATGAATGCTGCATACGGATAAACTGCAATAATAATTCCTAAAAGTGTTGCAATACCCTTTCCTCCTTTAAAAGAAGCAAATACAGGGAATATATGGCCCACCAATGAAAAAACGCCCAATATTAATTCTAAGTTTATAAACTGCGTTGAAGCAAAAGTATACTGACTAAAACGAGCCAATGATACAGCTAAAAAGCCCTTTATTACATCAATAAGCAATACAGGAATACCGGCTTTTTTACCCAACACCCTAAATACATTAGTTGCTCCTGCGTTGCCACTTCCGTGATTGCGCACGTCAATATTATAAAAACGCTTACCAACCCAAACGGCTGTTGGTATAGAGCCTAATAAATAAGCTCCAATACATAATAATATACTATTCATATTTATCACTCCTCAGGTGCTGCCGATTTACGCACAAATTGTGTTTTTTTACTTGGAGGACAAATATCATAAGAGAAACTTTCCACACCACCCTCTCCTGCTTTTTTACGTTTATCCGCTTTCAACTCTTTTACAATGGTATTAAACGCTTCGTTTGATGAAACTACTAACATTTGTTCTCGTGTATAATTGAAATAATACCAACTATTAGGTCCAAACTCTAAATATATATTAATAATATCTCCTGTACGTTTTTTTACAATTTCAATTTGTCCGTTAACATATTTATTTATTTGATTTTTATTAATATTTGCTATTCCAATTTTCCCAATTGAACTATATGAATGTGTAGCCTTATTCCATTTCATTTTTACATCCGAAAGAACTAATATTTTCTTTAATTCATCTGGCATCTTTTTAAATGATCCAAACAAGTTTAATTGAGATATTAATTTATCAGCCTGCTCCTTCCCTAACATTTCACGCATCGATTTTTCATATACTGGACGTGCAGGATCAACTGGTAGCAAATCTTTATTACTCATAATATCTTCGGCCATTTTTTCGATAGCTCCATCATCAAAGAAAAAATCCATGGTCATTAACATTTCAAACTTGGTTGAATCGTTTATTAAAAGGTGAGTAGCATTACCATAGGATTCAATTTTAACTTGCCCTAAATTACCTCCTAAGTTAATTTTACCTTCTCCATACATTTTACATAGCTCGGTATTTAAACTCAAATAATTACCCGGCAATGAACGTTCAACTAATTTTTCTTTATTTGAAATTCTGTACTCATTTGACGTTTTATCAAAGAATAAGAAGCCTGAAGTAGGTATTACCGAAATATCATTTTTAGATTGTTTATTTGATAAAAAGGCCGAGTAGAACTGTAAGGAATCACTTGCAACCATTAGTGATGCGGCAATTGATTTACCATTAGCATCTAAAGGGTCGGCGGATATGGGTATATAAATTAAATTGGGGTTAATTTCCGACTCAAACTTAAACCAAGTTTTAGGGATCGCTTCACAATCATGTGAAATGCGCGTTGCTCCATCAAACACAAGAAAAGTATTGGAAGCTTTTAATTTTACTTGTCCTTTATAATCATAATTAGGACTTAGCTTAAACTTTGCTGTTTCAGGGATATTTGTTTCTGCATACGTTTGAAAAGTGGTATCTACACTTATATTACTAAAGTAAAACGTTTGTTTTGTATTTAACTCGTCAATATAATCATAGGAACCTGAACCAACGTAACTTCTTCGACCATAAGCATTTACAGTACAGTTATATAAGTTATGGTATTTGGTGGTTGAATTAGCCACAATCTTAGCGTTTGTAAACGTACGCATCACTGCGTTTTTATCCACATATACATTTCCGGAATCTGGATATACTTGAGCATCGGCAACATTGATGTATTTTACATTTTTAGCTGAAATTACAAATTTTTTCAAATCGTATTTTGCAGATGGCGCCTTAAATCTTAAAGAATCCTGTTTAGGATGAACCGAAATAAATTCTGGCCCTTCTAAGTCTAAATCTCTTTTAGTTTCTGATGCCGTAGATGCCTTTTTATCACCTAACTCAATTGAACCTTCATCCATATACCATTTAAAACTTTCCATAAAACAGATATACTCATTAATTGGAAATTTAACAATAGACCCTTTGCCATTTGACTTAAATTCACCCATTCGTTTTCCAAAATCAACATGGGCTTTTACGTTATTTGTTGAAAAGGCAATTGAAGCCATTTCAAGGGCTTTTAAAGCAAAGTCAGATGTGTCAGCATCAAACGTGCTGGATTTGAATTTAATTAAATTGGCATCTAATTTTGCATTATTAAAATCTGCTGTTCCACTTCCTTTCAATAGTTTAGGTGTCATTGATAAAACTCCTGTAAAATCAGATTGTTTATTATATATTGAGAACTTTTTATCTGGACTATTTGATACATTCATATAATCTTTATAAGGCATCCAATGCAATTTAACATCCTCGCCATGCACTTGAGGAAACTCTGGATCTATTTTTTGTTCTGTTACATCATACGTTTGCGCTATTGCATTTGTTGAATCTGGAAAAAAAGTAAAATCTTTGGATTTAGCTATGGAAGTAATGTAATTAAGTGTACCATTGGCTCTTAAACCTTGATTACTTAGTTTAACAGTATTAGTAAATGTTCCTTTCCCTCCATAAGTAGGATAACCTGCTGTTGGTGATTGATTTATAAACCCCAAGGAATAATCAGGTTGTAATTTTAACACTTCTTTAATTATTGGAAAAATACCTGCTGAAACAAATTCGCCTTTAAATAACAAACCTTCATTTGTAAAGTTGTCCAAACTATCAATTGTGAAAGGATCAAGATGGAAATAAAATTTATCCTTTGGATATTTTCCATTTTGAATGGTTTTTCTATCGTAATACGCATAAGAATCTTTAAAACTGTTAAAAATTGGATATTTAGAAAAAGGTTTTCTACCCGATTTATTTGCTGGGTTATCAATTTCTAAATTACCATTAATTTTTTCAATCACCGTTTTTACTTTTACCAAAGGAAATTCGCCATAAGCATCCGGCTCTATTGATTTAACCAATATTCGTAATGAATCTACGTTTGATAGATTAAGAAGAAACTTATCGTATTCAAAAGAAAATTCTTTTCCAAATAGTTGAAATCTACCAGCAAGTATAACTCCTTCAAAAATAAAATCTCTATTTTTTCTTAAAATAATTTTTTGCTCTGCAGGAAAAATAGATACATTTTGAGAATCACTCATAAAAATTTGTTTAACCCCAAATATCGACATTTCATTATTAGTAAGATTAATGGTAGCATTGCTTTTACCTCTTACCACAGATGAAAAACGAATTACATCATAATCAATTTTTGCAGAACGAGCTTCAATGTATTGAAATACTTTATCATTTACATGCACTTCGTCATCTTCTGCATCATAAGAAATAATACCTAACCCTGATAAATGAACAAGCATTGGTAGAACGTCTCTAGTTGATGATTTTAAATACTGAGCATATTCTGCTCCTGTAAAATTACGTACTCCTCCATTTTTTTTTACATAATCTCTCATTTGAATTAATGGATTTATTTGATCCATTCCTTGAAGTGCATCATAACTATCGTTACGAAAATAATTGGATGATTCAAAATTACCATCCTCTTGTGTATTACCTACCAACATTCTAAGATCTAGCAAAGGTTCATCTATTTTCCAAACAAGCTCTTCAAAATACATATCTAATTTATGGTAGCTATTTAAAAATGGTGATTTTGATATTCCACTGTTAGTACGAATAAGCGATAAAGTACGATCGTTTATCATAAATTTCATATTTACACTTGGATGAATAATGGAATCTTTATCAATATATATTTTAACATTCGTATTTTCAGAAGTAAGCTTTTCCTTTGTAATACCAATCATTTTAGAACCAACGATCATGAATTTTTTTCCATTGCGTTTAAAGAATAAATTGGCATCTTTTTCTTTATCTCCTGAGCCTACAAATTTAGCTCCCTTCATACTAAATCCTCCATCATAATCAATATCTTTAGCTATATCCAAAATTTGCATACGTTTACTATAGGAGTCAAAACGGGGGAAAGATATATTACTTCCTTTTTCAGAAACTACTTTTTCTGTTAAACGACCAATAATTGGTTTTTGAAAGTAATTCTTATTGTAAAATATAACCGAATCGGCAGTGAAACCACTTGTTTTAAGAACTATTTCATAATTTTTTAATTCCGCCCAAACCATATTTTCTTCCAATCCAGTTCGTTTCCAATTTACTTTTCCGCCTTGACCAACAAATATTCCTTTATCGGGATAATATACACCCTTTGTATTATATACAACACCACTATCGTTTTGGTTATTAAAACAACGTAAATTTAAACTCGAAAAAATTACTTTAGGTGCGCCGTCATATTCAAATTTATAATTGTTATTATTAGAGGCATATTCAACAACGGATGATTTGTAAAAGGTATTTGAAGCAAATAGGTTTTCGCTCATTTCTAGATATTCAGAATAGTTTTTTATGGAACCTGCCAATATTTTTTCGATACAACCTTGCCAAGCCAAAAAGTTAGCTTCACTTTGATTGGAATTTACAAAGTTCATTACTGCAGTAAGATAGTTTTTGTAATCCGGTAAAATACGAACCTTTTTTTTGACCATGAGGTTGCAAGCCGTATAGGTTGCTTTTTTCAAATTTGCATTGTACTTAGCGTTGTTCCAAGCCAATGTAAATTGCTCCATATATTCCTTTATCTCTTTTTTATCCATGTTGGTTACTTCAAACATGGTTTTTACTTCCTCCAAAAATTTTACAGGATCTTCGGTATATTGTTTAATTGGATTAAGCTGAGCTACCGATTTTTGAGTAAAATTGATCACTATAAAAAGGATCAAAACATATCTAATATTTTTCATAATTATTTGTTGTTCTTTTGTTTATATAGTTCCTGAATGTCCGATTTTTTTATTTTATTTTTTTGTAAAGTGTAACATTGTCCATTGTTCGTTCACCACTTTATCTTTTAACTCTAGTCCTAATTCTTTTGTTTTTTCCAGCAGTTCATTCACATCGGTTTCAAAAAAACCGCTCAATAATAAATTACCTCCTGCTTCCAAGGAATTATAATAATTTGGCAAATCGGCCAACAGCACATTTTTATTGATGTTTGCTAAAATAGTATAAAATAATTTCCCGACAATTTTTTGAACATTTCCTTTATGAACAACGATGTTGATAATATTATTTTTTTCAGAATTTTCGATGCTGTTTTCATAACTCCAATCATCTATATCTATTGCCATTACTGGAGTTGCCCCCATCATGGAAGCCAATATTGCCA
>CANFLQ010000119.1 GCA_947447995.1 Bacteroidota bacterium
AATTGCTTTAAATGGTTTCGCTGAATCCTTTTTCTTGAAGCGGTTTCCCTTACTTGCATTTTTTGGATCAGCAGCAATATCAAGGCAATCCTGTAATGTTAGCGCGTGCGGGTCTGTTCCTTTTGGAAGCTTAAAATTATCTTTTTCGATAACCAAATAAGGCCCCCATCTTCCGTTCAAAAGTTGTACTTCAGGTCTTTCCGGGAATGATTTGATATATTTATCAATTTCCGCTTGGCGTTTTGCTAAAATAAGTTCAACAGCTCTATCTGCAGTAATGGTCATTGGATCATCTTCCTTTTTTAAGGACACAAAAATACTGTTGTGGCGAACGTAAGGACCAAAACGACCAACCGCTACAACCATCTCTTTATCTTCAAATTCTCCAACAGTACGTGGTAATTTAAAAAGATCTTGCGCTTGTTCAAAAGTGATGGTATCGATACGTTGATCTTTGCGTAAACTTGCAAATTTTGGTTTGTTATTTTCGTCGTTACCTTCTCCTAATTGTGCCATAGGTCCAAATCTACCAATACGAACGTATAGATTTTTTCCTGAAACAGGATCAACACCAAGTAAACGCTCTCCGGATGCTCTTTCCGAGTTTTCGGATGTTTCTACTACATTTTTATGAAACGGAGTATAAAACTCAGCCAACATTTTTGTCCACACTGTTTTACCTTCAGCAATTTCATCAAACTCCTCCTCTACCTTAGCGGTGAAATTGAAATCCATAATCTGAGGAAATTGAGCAAGTAAAAAATCGGTAACAACCATTCCAATATCGGTAGGAAATAACTTTGATTTTTCGGCTCCTGTGCCTTCTGTTCTTATCTCATCGGTAATTTTACCTGCCTTTAAAGTTGCTACGTTGTAGTTGCGTTGAATACCTTCTCTATCTTCCTTTACAACATATTCTCTTTTTTGAATAGTAGAAATTGTTGGAGCATAAGTGGACGGACGACCGATACCTAATTCCTCTAATTTTTTAACTAAACTGGCTTCCGTATAACGAGCAGAATGGTGTGTAAATCGCTCCATTGCTATAATTTCATTTGCTGATAATGATTCGCCTACTTTCATTGGAGGTAACATGCCCTCCTGATTTTCTTCGTTTTCATCATCAGTGCCTTCCATGTAAATTTTAAGAAAACCATCAAATTTTAACACTTCGCCTTGAGCAACAAATTTTTCAGCAGTAGTTGAAATGCCAATAACAGCAGTCGTTTTTTCCAATTCGGCATCGCTCATTTGTGATGCTATAGTACGTTTCCAAATCAATTCGTACAAACGCTTATCAGCAGAATCTGCGCTAATGGTTGCGTTTTCGATATAGGTAGGACGTATGGCTTCGTGAGCCTCTTGCGCGCCTTTTGATTTGGTTTTGTATTGACGGATGTTTAGATATTTAGCTCCGTAATTATTTGTAATCGCTTCTTTCGCTTGATTTATCGCAGTATCCGATAAATTTACGGAATCGGTTCTCATGTATGTGATCATCCCACTTTCGTACAATCGCTGAGCAACAACCATTGTTTGGGCTACTGAAAAACCTAATTTACGACTCGCTTCTTGTTGTAAGGTTGATGTTGTAAATGGCGCAGAAGGCGATTTTTTAGCAGGTTTTGTTTCAACACTATCAATGCTGAAATTTGCATTCACGCATTTTTTCAAAAATGATTGTGCTTCGTCCAACGCTTTAAATTTTGTTCCTAATTCGGCTTTTACTGCTGAATTAGACAACAAAAAATTACCGGTAACTTTATAAGATGAAGTACTTTTAAAATTCATAACATCACGCTCACGATCAACAATAAGTCGAACCGCAACCGACTGAACACGACCTGCCGAAAGGGAGGGACGCACTTTTTTCCACAATACCGGAGATAGTTCAAAACCAACCAAACGGTCTAAAATTCGTCTGGCTTGTTGTGCATCCACCAAATGCTTGTCGATTGTACGTGGATTTGCAATGGCATTTTTAATTGCTGTTTTTGTGATCTCGTGAAAAACGATACGTTTTGTTTTCTTCTCATCTAAATTTAAAGATTCGAATAAATGCCATGAAATAGCCTCCCCCTCGCGGTCCTCATCGGTTGCTAACCAAACCGTTTCGGCACTCTTTGCTAATTTTTTAAGTTCTGCAACTACTTTAGCCTTGTCGGGCGATATTTCGTAATTGGGAGTAAAATGATTTTCAATATCAACACCAAATCCTTTTTTTGCCAAATCCCTAACGTGACCATAGCTGGATTTTACAGTAAACCCTTCCCCTAAAAATCCTTCAATTGTTTTCGCCTTTGCAGGGGACTCCACTATTACTAAATTTTTGCTCATTGATTTATGTATTTTAAGTGTATGTGAATTAAAATCTAAAATTTATTTGGGACGTTTTCCCCTAATTTTGCTGCAAATTAAAATATTCACAACCCATATTTCCTAATTAAATTTGCAAATGTCAGTTGGTATATATATTATATATATATAAGATTTTTAATTTTTTTTCAAAATCAAAGCAAATACGACATTTTGTCACCATTTATTTTGTTTACCTTTGCCTTTCAATTTTTTTGACGCGTTAAAACAGGGGCGCAAATATAAAATTTTAAAATGAGCGAGAATAAAATAATTGACGAAAGTAAACAAGGCGAATCTTTATTGATATCGAAACCTGAAAATCCGAACGGGAAAAAGTTGTTTTTGGAGAGTTATGGTTGTGCAATGAATTTTTCGGACAGTGAAATTGTTGCATCCATATTAAAGGAAGAAGGATTTACCACCACCAACGATTTTACGGAAGCCGATGTAATATTTGTAAATACCTGTGCTATCCGCGAAGGCGCGGAGCAACGTGTACGAAAGCGATTAACAGATTTTAAACGTTCCAAAAAAAACAATCCCGATTTGATAATTGGTGTGTTGGGTTGCATGGCGGAGCGATTGAAATCTAAATTTTTAGAAGAAGAAAAATTAGTAGATATAGTGGTTGGACCCGATGCTTACCGCAGTTTGCCCGAATTAATAGCGGTTGCAGAAACCGGTCAGAAAGCGGTAAATGTTTTATTATCGAAAGAAGAAACATACGCTGATATAGCTCCGGTACGTTTAGATTCTAATGGAGTAGCGGCATTTATAAGCATTACACGCGGTTGCGATAATATGTGTGCTTTTTGTGTAGTACCCTTTACCAGAGGACGTGAGCGCAGCCGTGACCCGGAAACAATTGTGAAAGAAGCTCAGGATTTATTTGACCAGGGATATAGAGAAGTAACATTGTTGGGACAAAATGTGGATTCCTATTTGTGGACAGGGGGAGGTTTGAAAAAAGAAAATATATCGTTGGAAGAATTACAAAACGCCACCACCTTTGCTCAATTGATGGAAAGAGTTGCTTTGGTAAATCCAGATTTGCGTGTACGATTTAGCACTTCTCATCCAAAAGATATGAATGACGAAGTATTGCATGTAGTTAGAAAATATGAGAACATTTGTAATTATATTCATTTACCGGTTCAATCAGGCAATACACGTATTTTAGAAATGATGAACAGAGGTTATACACGGGAATGGTATATGGATCGCATCAATGCAATTCGCAGTATTATTCCTGATTGTGCAATTTCTACTGATTCAATCACCGGATTTTGTTCAGAAACAGAAGAAGAGCATAAAGATACTTTATCGTTGATGGAATGGGTGAAATATGATTTTGCGTATATGTTTGCATACAGCGAGCGCCCAAAAACATTGGCAGAAAGAAAATACAAAGATGATGTTCCTGAAGATGTTAAAAAGAGAAGATTACAAGAGATTGTTGATTTGCAACAAAAACATTCGGGCGAAAGAACAAAATCGGGAGTTGGTAAAGTGCATAGAGTTTTAGCCGAACGTGTTTCAAAAAAATCGGAGAATGAATTGTCGGGACGTAACTCACAAAACACTACGGTGGTTTTTCCGAGAGGCAATTTTAAACCTGGTGATTACGTGAATGTTTTGGTTACTGATTGTACAAGTGCTACGTTAATTGGGGTAGTTGTTGAATAAAATATTTTAACACAGAGTTCACGGAGAAAAAAAGAGTTGCACGGAGAAAAATGAATTTATTATAAACTGCTTTTTCCTAAAAAAATGACTATACAAGAAATAAAAAATAGATTTGGCATTATTGGAAGTTCTTCATTGCTTGATCGTGCAATTGATATTGCAAAGCAGGTAGCACCAACCGATCTAACTGTACTTATCACAGGTGAAAGCGGAACAGGTAAAGAAGTATTTCCTAAAATAATTCATAATTTAAGTGCCCGTAAACACGGACAATATATTGCTGTAAACTGCGGTGCTATTCCGGAAGGCACAATTGATTCAGAACTATTCGGACATGAAAAAGGTTCGTTTACAGGCGCACACGAAGCACGCAAAGGTTATTTTGAAGTTGCCAATGGCGGAACTATTTTTTTAGATGAGGTTGCAGAAATGCCTTTGGCAACGCAAGCCCGTTTGTTACGCGTATTGGAAAGCGGAGAGTTTATTAAAGTTGGTTCATCAAAAGTTTTAAAAACCGATGTACGTGTTGTGGCTGCTACCAATGTAAATATTGGTCAAGCTATTGAAAAAGGAAAGTTCAGAGAAGATTTATTTTACCGATTAAACACAGTGCCAATCACTGTTCCTGCGTTACGTGATCGGAAACAGGATATTCATTTATTATTCAGGAAATTTGCAGCAGATTTTTCGGCTAAATACCGCATGCCTACTATCAAATTAAATGAAGAGGCTGAACAATTACTGACCAATTATTATTGGCAGGGAAATGTTCGTCAATTAAAAAATATTACAGAGCAAATTTCGGTAATTGAAAAACAACGCGACATTAATGCGGCAATAATGATTAATTATTTGCCTCAACGGGAAACATCGCAATTGCCAATGGTTATCAATAGCAATTCAGCTCAAGGTGGCGGAGATTTTAGTGAGCGCGACTTGTTATATAAAGTTTTGTTTGATATGAAAAAAGATCTACAAGATTTGAAAAAAATTGTAGTAGACCTTATTGAAAATGATAATCAATTGAATCAGGATTTTCAGCCTGAAAACGCACCCTTAATAAAAAAACTATATCAGGAAGTTGGTTCTCCCGAAACTACTTTGCAGTTGGGGTATAACAATACAACACCCACGTTTGTGAAAACAAAAGATGAACAACCAATCCAAGCAGTTATAACAGAAGAGAACTTATCCTTACATGAAATAGAAGAGGATATGATAAAAAAAGCCTTGACCAAACACAAAGGCAAACGCAAAAATGCTGCAAAGGAATTAGGAATTTCGGAACGTACTTTGTACAGAAAAATCAATGAGTACAATATTAATTAAATAAAAAAATAGTTCGGAGTTTAAAGTTATAAAGTTCAAAGTTGAGAAGATCTATACAAATACGAATGAAACTATTAGAAAGAAATCAAATCTTGATTCTTGTTTCTTGTTTCTTACTTCTTGCAACGGGTTGTAAAACGAGTTACTCTTTCAGCGGTGCAGCTATTCCTCCGGAAGCAAAAACTGTTTCAATCCTTTATTTCGCAAATAACGCATCGTTAGCGCCACCTACCCTTAGTCAAACTTTTTCAGAAGCGTTACGTGATATCATGAGCAGGCAAACACGTTTAGCGCTTGTTACCAAAGGCGGCGACCTAAATTTTGAAGGCAGTATCACAGGATATGGAGTTGCTCCTCAGGCAATACAAAGTAACGATCAAGCAGCTACTAACCGATTAACAATTACTATAAACGTTAAATATACCTGTGCGTTTGATGAGAAAAAAAATTACGAGCAATCATTTAGTCGATTTGCCGATTTTCCCAGTTCTCAAAACATTTCAGCAGTTGAAAGTGATTTGATAAGTACTATAAACTCGCAATTAGCACAAGATATTTTTAACAAAACGTTAAACGATTGGTAATAAATAATTAACGAAGTACGATTGACGGAGTAAAAAAAATCGTCATTCAACAATCTTAACTCGTCAATAAAATAGATGAATCGTAATCATTTTATATCCTTTATGAATCATCCTGATCAGTTATCAGGAGCAGATACTGTTGTGCTTGCCGAATTGCTTAAGAACTTCCCTTATTTTCAAACTGCCCATTTATTATATGCCAAAAGCCTGCATAATCAGCATAGCATACATTACAACAATCAATTAAGAATAACAGCAGCTTATGCAACCGATCGTAAGGTTTTACATCATTTAATCACATACATTTCCGAACCTGAAGTTACGACAAAAAACAGCGAGGTTACGAGTCCTAAAAATTTGGTTCCGGAACCTGAAATTATTCAAACAACTACTGAAGAACTTGTAAATATTACAGTGCTTAAGGAAATAATAGAGCAGGAAATAATTGTTGAAGAACAAGAAAACCTATCGGTAATTGTTGAAACAACTAAAGAATTAATAATTAATCAAATAGAAACTACAGAAATAACAACAATTACAACTACGGAAGAACCTCAGGGCATAGAAGATGAATTGGAAAGAGAATATTTATCGGAAATAGCTATTGCACAGGCTGAGTTAGAAATATTCGACGAAGAGATAGAACCATTTGGCGAGGAAGATTCATTAATTGAAGAGCTTGAATTACAAGAGAAAGAAGAATCACAAACGGAAGAAGTTGAAGAAAATAAAACTGAGATTGAAGTTAAAAAAATTGAATTGGAAGAAATAGTTGAAATTGAGGTTACAATTGATGTTGAAGAAGAAGAGTTGGAAGAGGAACCCATTATGGTTGAATCTAATTTTGTTTTAAATACTGCAATTCAACCCGAAATTGAAAGTGTAAGTGAACAAATTGTTAAGAATGACGAAATAGTTAATTCGGAGAAAGAATTTGAAGTGCATTCATTTACCGATTGGCTAATGAGTTCAAAAACTATAAAACCTGAAGCTCAAAAACAAGAAATAACACCGAAACCATCTAACACCGAAACCATTCCAGAGCCAAGTACAGAAGTAGTTGCAGATAAAACTACAGCGCTTATTATAGATAACAAAACTTCAATTGACCTTATCGATAAATTTTTACGTGAAGCACCAAAAATGGCTAAGCCAAAAGTGGAATTTTATAATCCGATAAATATGGCCAAACAAAGTGTGGCAGATGATATAACCTTTGTAAGCGAAACGTTGGCAAAAATATTTGTAATGCAAGGCAATTATATCAAGGCTTTGGAGGCTTATGAAAATTTACGTTTGAAATATCCGGA
>CANFLQ010000120.1 GCA_947447995.1 Bacteroidota bacterium
TTATCGCTTAATTGAAGCATTAATATTTGCTCCTCCGTAAGTTTCACAACATCCTTGTCAACAGAACTTGTTTTAACTAACTGATAAAGTGCCGACAAATAGTCTTTATTACTAATGGTCAGGAGTTTGTCAATGATATTGTTTCTTAAGGTGTCTGTGGTACTCATGGTTAAAATTTTACCAAATATCGGAATTTTCTGTCTTTTTTCAAAATGTTTAATTGTTCAAGAAATCCCAAAACTGACCACTATCATATTTTAGTGTGAATTAAATCCGAACATTTGTCTAACTAAATAAACAAAGAAATGAAAAAAATATTTATTCCCCTTTTTGTAATGTTTTCGAGCATTGCATATTCGCAAAGTATACCGGGAATGTGCACAGCAGTTAAAGTGGAAGCCAGTTTTGTAGACTCACTTATTATGATGCCCAACGTAACCAAAGTGGACATTTCAAGTGCTTCTTTCAAAGAAAAATTTACACATTACCAATCTGCAATTTTTAAAGTGGAAGATAATTTTTTGGTGCTTGATAATGAATTGTATTTTGACCTGAATAAAATAATTGCTTTCAGAAAAATTTCTAAAGTTCAGGCAAAAGGTGATTTAATGGAATTTTATTTTGAGTAGAATAAAGTTATTAAATCATAAAAAAATTCGCACTATTAATAAAGAGTGCGAGTTTTTTTGTGATTAATATTTAGATTATTTCTTCAACCCAATTCCCAACTCATCCAATTGATCTTTTGCAATCGGCGAAGGTGAATCAATCATCACATCGCGTCCCGAATTATTTTTTGGGAAAGCAATAAAATCACGTATCACATCGGCGCCACCAAATAATGAACACAGTCGGTCGAAACCAAATGCCAGTCCGCCGTGCGGAGGAGCACCAAATTCAAAAGCGTTCATTAAAAACCCAAATTGTGCTTGCGCATCTTCTTTTGTAAATCCTAATAATTCAAATATTTTTGCCTGTAATTGTTTATTGAAAATACGGATAGAACCTCCACCCACTTCAACACCATTAATTACCATATCATAAGCATTGGCTCTCACTGCACCAGGATTTGTATCAAGCATTGCAATGTCTTCCGGCTTAGGCGACGTAAACGGATGATGCATGGCGTGGAAACGCGATGTTTCTTCACTCCATTCCAACATAGGGAAATCAATAACCCAATGGCAAGCAAACATATTTTTATCGCGCAAGCCTAAACGTGTTCCCATTTCTAAACGCAATTCGGACAATGCTTTGCGGGTTTTATTTTCTTCTCCTGCAAGTATCAAAATCAAATCGCCAGGTTGCGCATCCATTTGCGAAGCAATATGTTTTAATTGTTCTTCGTTAAAAAATTTATCTACCGATGATTTTATTGTGGCATCGGCATTGTAACGTGCGTATACTAAGCCTGTAGCGCCAATTTGCGGACGTTTTACAAATTCAGTTAATTCATCCAATTGTTTGCGTGTATATTCCGCTGCACCTTTTGCACAAATTCCAACTACTAATCTAGCATTGTCAAATACTGGAAAACCATACGTTTCCCCTTTAGGGGTTAGGGGTTTAAACTTCATATCAAAACGAATATCCGGTTTGTCGTTACCATAAAATTTCATCGCGTCAGCGTACGTCATTCGCGAAAGTGTAGGAATATCAATGCCTTTCACTGTTTTAAATAAATGGCGGATTAATCCTTCAAAGGTTTGTAAAATATCTTCTTGTTCTACAAAGGCCATTTCGCAATCAATCTGTGTAAATTCTGGTTGACGGTCGGCACGCAAATCTTCATCGCGAAAGCATTTTACTATTTGATAATAACGGTCGAAGCCACCCACCATTAATAATTGTTTAAATGTTTGCGGTGATTGCGGTAAGGCATAAAATTCGCCTTGGTTCATGCGCGATGGCACCACAAAGTCGCGGGCACCTTCGGGTGTAGACTTAATTAATACCGGAGTTTCTACTTCAAGAAAATTTAATTTATCTAAATAGTTACGTGTTTCAATAGCTATGCGGTGGCGCAGCTCTAAATTTTTACGCACCGGATTACGGCGTAAGTCCAGATAGCGGTATTTCATGCGAATATCATCACCACCATCGGTTTCATCTTCAATGGTAAAAGGAGGAGTGATGGCAGCGTTTAAAATAACAATTTTATCAGGAGTAATTTCAATATCCCCTGTTTCTATTTTATCTGTTTTTGAGTAACGTTCAGCCACTTTACCGGTAACGCTGATTACAAATTCACGCCCCAGCGAGCGTGCTGTATCAATAATTTGTTTGTCGGCATTTTCAGTTTCAATGGTTACTTGTGTGATGCCATAACGGTCGCGTAAATCAATCCACAACAAAGAACCTTTATCTCTAACTCCTTGCACCCATCCGCTAATGGTAACCGTTTCATTTACATTTTTTATTCTTAATTCTCCGCAAGTATGTGTACGTAGCATGTTTTATATATTAAATTTTAAATATCAGTTAGTTGATTTGAAGTTGCTCTTTTAATCTATAATTATCTATTTATTATAATCGCTAAAAATCTTTTTAAATCTTAACAATCATAAAAATTTGCGTTCTATTCCCTGCGAAATTAGTAAAAAATAGGGTTAATTTGCAATCAATTATCGAGTTACAGGCATTATCTTTACCAAATGGAATTAACAGTTTTTTCGGATGAGCAATTTATGCGTGAAGCACTAAAAGAGGCTCAAAAGGCTTTTGATGTGGACGAAGTGCCTGTGGGTGCTGTAATTGTTTGCAACAATCAGGTGATTGCGCGCGCACATAATTTAACGGAGTGTTTGAATGATGTAACGGCTCACGCCGAAATGCAAGGCATTACATCGGCAGCCAATTTTTTGAATGGTAAATATTTGAATGAATGTACGCTGTATGTTACGTTGGAACCTTGTGTGATGTGTGCCGGAGCTATTGGCTGGGCACAGTTAGGCAAATTGGTTTACGGTGCATCCGATACCAAACGAGGGTTTAATTTACTAAACGATAAACGCGTGCTGCATCCGAAAACCGTTGTAAAGTCTGGTGTTTTGGAGGATGAATGTGCTGCGCTGATGAAAACATTTTTCCAAAAGAAGCGGTAAGGTTTTTCGACTATCAACTATACTTATAGTCCGTTGTACAATAAACTACAAAGTAGAACCTTTGCAACCGTGGACATAAGAATTAAAATAGGAAAAAGGCTCAGAGAGTTAAGAACAAAAAAAGATCTTAGCCAAGAGAAGTTCTCATTTATATGTGAACTTGATCGAACCTATATTGCAAGCATTGAACAAGGAAAAAGAAATGTTTCAATAGCAAACATTGAAAAAATTGCAAAGGCTCTGGATATATCTGTTTATGAATTTTTTAAATCAGAATCATTCAAATAACAATGGAAATAAAATTGTTCGAAGAACTTATTAAAAAAGAAATTTCAGCTGTAATCATTAAAATATTTGATGATGTTCCAAGACTCCCTATAGATGTAAGACAAGGAGAAAGAGTTGGTGATGCGATTAGTAAATTTATAGAATCAAAATTTGTAGAATACACTCAAAAACATTTCTACTTCAAAGAATCACAAGCATCTCCAACAGGGAAAACAAAAAATCCATGGGACGCTCAAACATACTTTGAAGTTAAAGGACACAAGGAAATGGTTTGGATTGATTTCAAAGCTGTAAATATTGACAACGATAATTCAAATCCAGATAGCGGGACACCGAACAAAGTGTTTGAGCTGATGTTTAAGCACAATTCTTTTTACCTTCTTTATATTGTTGTTTATTATCAAGGATTAGGTGCAGGTCTTGGACTCAAATTCGTTGAAAAGGATGGAAAGAAAGTTAAGCCTATCTTTTTAAAAGATGTTGAGCAAAATATGCATATCACGCCACCAAATCAAATTCAGTTTAATGTATTTGAAGCAGAAAAATATAGATCAAGAGATGAGTTCATTGACTTTTTCAAAAACAAATTAATTGAATCAAACCAAAGAAGAATTAATGATGCACAGCAAAAGTTGGACTTAATAAAACAAGGAAAGTACAGTGTTCCGAAAACCATTTACAAAGAACAAGAATTTGATTTTAGTATCTTGAACAAAATTAATTCTGAACAAGAAGAGCAAATTAAAAAGATAAAATAGAAGATTCAATATTCTGAATTTCTAAATTTGTTAGCTTGTAGTACTGATAGATAATAGAATTAATTTCTTCTACTGCTTGCTCTTTTACTACTGTCTTTCTATAGATTGCCTTACACAAACCGGAAATTTTATTTTGTAATTCTTTATCACTCGGAATATATATAGTACCTAAATCCCCTATTTTTATTTGTGGCTGTTTACCTTGTGAATACCTAACAATATTCATCTGCTGCGCAAAATAGGTAATCAAATCAGAATTTAATAAGCCACAGAGAAAATATAAATAATCAATAGTCTCTTTTGAATTATTTCTGAGTGAAAAAACATACAAACTATTATTTGCTGAACTCTTTTCTAAATCTACAGTAGCAACAATTTCTTTTGATGACTGTCTAATGAAAATTTTTGGGTTATCGTAAATTACAGTTTCTCCCAAACCAAGTCTCTTTTTATTTTTAATACCCTCTTTTTCTAATTGAATTTTTAATTCGTCATTTATGGAATCTTGTAGAGGTTTATTATAAAAAAAATATTTTTTGAATTCTAAGTTGCTATATTTTTCAGAGAGAGCTTTTGACCCTTGGTAATAGCGGTATACAAGATTTTCATCTTTTCCATTAGAATCTGAAAAAGTAAACCTGTCCTCCATATCAAGAAGCATAACACAAGTTCTCAAGTTTTTTTTTGGGAATAACTCCAACAAGCTTTTATCTTCCTTTGAAGCTATTTTGTCAATTATCTGTTTTGAAACACTGCAACCATTAAATCTAAATTTGTACTCGTCATTTTTATTTAGCCAACTCGATTGCTTAATTAAATAGCTGTTTTGTGTTTTATGGTCTTCAATTCGTACTTCATTATCTTTTGTTCCTGTAGACTTTGCAACTTTCAAAATAACCTGTCCACTTGCTACATCAAAATCTTTAATGTTGACTTGTAGCTCTTCAATTCTTGTATTTTCCAATAAATATTTTCTGGTAAATTCATAAGCGGTTTCAAAAAATGAAACATCAATAATAAAACTTAGCTTGCCTTCATCTTTAAGAAAATCTAATGAATGTTCTATAAATAGCATCACAAGATTTAACTTCCCGTTTTTTACCGAATTTGGAAACTGATCATAATTTTTTAAATAATTAATTCTTTGTTCCTCATTTTCCTTCTTGTCTCTACGACCATATAATGTTACATACGGCGGATTACCTATAACGTAATCGAAAGAATTATACAAAGCAGTAAAAGGAGTTTCTTTGGGTTCATCAAATAACGATGAACTCAAAGAAACTTTATCAGTAAAATCCCAAGTTATTGCATTAAAAGAGCCTTGGTAATCTTCATCAAATAAATATTGATATAGTATTTTGATGTTGGAAATAGTTTTTTTAATCATTTCCTCTTGCACATCAATAAAGAAAATATTGTCAGAAATAAACTTTGAAATTAATATGGAATCAGGGAATAGCCTATAAACATCTGAAACTAGTTTTAAAATAAAAATTCCTTGTCCACAAGAAGGTTCAAGAATTTTTTTACCGAAAATATCTGAATTTACTTCAACGATACTTAATACATTTTCAACTGTTGACAGTGAATTAGTAAGGAAAATTCCTTTTTTTTTTCTATCAATTTTATTTAAGCCCAACTCATAGCCCGCCTGACCAAATACAATCTTCTCAAGAAAAGTTGAAAGCTGTGTTGTACTTTTAAGTTCTTGAACTAGCATTTTCCAATATTGCTTTTTAGTTGTTAAGCAAATATAAATCAATTTAATAAATGATACTTATAATCTACAAAAAACTTTTCAACAAAAGGCAGTCTTATCTGCACTTATCATTAAATTCTACTTCACTAACTCCCCATTGGTATCCAGCTCAACAACCTCGTAACCCAGCTTGGATAAACCATTTGCAATTTTAGCTTTATCGCCTACCACTACAATTACCATGTTATTGTAAGGCAAATACTTTTTTGCAAGCGCATCTATTTCAGGTTTGGTGATGGTGTTTAAAATTTCTGCTTGTTTTGCGGTGAATGTTTTATCTAAATTATAATCCAAAATGCGTTTAATAAAACCTGCTTTTTGTGCTGCTGTTTCATATTTCAATGCTTCACTTTGTCCGATAGAACTTTTGGTAAATGATAATTCTTCGTTGCTGATTCCTTTGTCGGCATAGTTTTTAATTTCCTTCATAAATTCAATCACCGAACTGTCCGTTACGTTTCCTCTAACACCTGCACTTGCTGTGAATGCGCCCACAAATTTACTTCCTCCAAAACCAGAACGTGCACCGTAGGTATAACCATGTTGTTCGCGCAGGTTAATGTTTATGCGACTGTTAAAGGCGGCTCCCAAAGAGTAATTCATCAAACTTGTTTTGTAATACTCCCCGGTAGCATCGTATGGCATTGCCATGTAACCAATGCGTATTTCCGATTGAGGTGCTTTTTCTTTGTTTACTAAATAGATCTTTGTTTTATCAATGATTGGTAATGCAGATTCAGTAGGGTGTAGAGGTTTATTGCCTTTCCAGTTTTTTAAAAATAATAATTTTGGTAATGCTTCCTGTTCGCTTATATCACCCACTACCACAGCAGATGAAATGGATGGAGCAATGGCTTCAGCATAATATTTTTTTACATCCGCCAATGTAATTGTTGAGGCCGTTTCTTTTTTACCTAATGAGGAAATACCCATGATGTGGTTATTACCATACATTAGTTTTGCAAATACATTTCCGGCAATGGTAGTTGCTTGCGTTGCTTGATTGTCGATAGATTCGAGCTGTTGTTTTTTTACACGTGCAAATTCAGTGCTGTCAAATTTCGGGTGGAATAAAAGTTCTTCCGCAATGGATAATGTTTTATCGATATTTTTTGTGAGCGAA
>CANFLQ010000121.1 GCA_947447995.1 Bacteroidota bacterium
AAGCAAGAGCAGCTTATCCTAACATTAAATTATGTGGTCCTGTGCCTGCAAGCGAATGGCAATGGTATAGTTGGAACAATGCTAAAATAGTTTATGGCGGCAACAGTTACGTTTGGTTAGAGTATTTTATTAAACGTTGCGCCGAAGAGCAAACAGCAAGCGGAATACGGTTGCTGGATGTGATCGATATTCACAGTTATCCCGGTGAAAGTGCGGATGCGGATATTGTTCAGCTGCATCGTATCTATTTTGATACCACTTACAATTATCCCGGTGCTAACGGTGTAAAAACAACAAGCGCTTCGGGTTGGGACAATAACATTACCAAAGAATATATTTTCGGACGGTGCAACAAATGGCTCAACCAGTATATAGGTAGCAATCATGGCGTAACATTAGGTGTTTCGGAATACGGCGCTACAAATAATAACGCCAATGTAACAGCGGTAAGTTATGCCTCGGTACTTGGAACATTTGCAGATAACGATGTTGCATTTTTTACACCTTGGTTTTGGTATCCGGGTATGTGGGAAACTTTGCATCTGTTTAGCAGATATGGCAAATCAACACGTGTACAATCTGTATCCGATAATGAAAATACTGTTTCTGCTTATTCATCCATCAATACAACTAAGGATTCCATGACGGTTATTTTAGTAAATAGATCGCTTACTGCAACAGAAAATACTACCGTAAACATTTCTAATTTTACAATACCTGATGGGCAATATCCAGCACTTCAATTAAAACAATTGCCAGGTTCAGAAACGTTTATTTCTCATACCAACAATGCACTGAATAAAGGAACTGTTACTGCTGCTACAAATTTATTCAGCATATCATTACCGGCATTATCTACCACTGCTGTGATGCTTAAAAAACTAGCCGTAATAACAACAACAGTTACACCAACCACAACAGTTACTCCAACAGTAACAACAACGCCCACATCAACAGTAACTACAACAGCTATTACAGAACAGCTAAACAATGTAGATGCAATTACTGTTTATCCAAATCCAAGTGAAGGTATATTTTATTTTAATTCTTCAATGCTGCTTATAAACAGTGTAGAAGTTTATAATGTATTGGGCGAAAAAATATATCAAGCAATAGTGAATAATAAAACCTTAAATAGCATTGATTTAAGCAAACAAAAAAATGGAATTTATTTTGTCCACTTTATTACCAATAAAGGTATTGTAGTGAACAGGTTAGTGGTTAGTGGAAGTTTTTAAAATACCTAACCCATATTATTTGCAATGGCAGCAAAGGTAGTTTCGTTTCTACCCAACTTTGCAATCACCTTTACGTGAGATTTAAGAGCACCCCAAAAGCTATCAGTATACAAATAAGGTATGCCAAATTCCTTGGCTGTTTTTTCAACAATAGGAGCAATTGCTGGGTAATGAACGTGACAAATACGTGGGAACAAATGATGTATTGCCTGAAAATTTAATCCTCCAACATAATAGGTAATCAACCAATTATTTTTTGAAAAATCAGCAGTGGTATTCAATTGATGTATTGCCCATTCGTTATCCATATTCCCGTTTTCATCTGGCATTGGAAAGCTAGTGTTTTCAACTACATGTGCCAATTGAAAAATAACACTTAAAATAAGTCCCGCCACTAAATGCATGGATAAAAAGCCAATAGCAACTTGCGAAAATGTTAAATGTAATAACGTTATTGGTAATACAATAGCATACGTGATATATACCGATTTCCAAAATATAAGGCGTATGAACGACATTGTTTTTACTACTTTGCTATCCTTATTATGTCCCTCCTTAATAAATTCATAATATTGTACAAAATCCTTTGCTACCGTCCAATACAGCGACATGATAGAATAAAATAAAAACACGTACAATACCTGTAATTTTTGCACCTTTTTGTATTTACCATGTGGCGAAAAACGCATAATCGCTTTATCAGCAATATCTCTATCGTAATTATGTATATTAGTATATGTATGGTGTAACACATTGTGTTGTGTTTTCCAATTGTTAATATCGGCACCAACTAATGTTAACGACAAACCAAGCAGTTTATTTAAAAACGGATTAGCAGAATACGCATCGTGGTTGGCATCGTGCATCACACTCATTCCAATACCAGCAAGACCAAGACCCATAATTAAGGAACAACCCCACATTCCTAGTAAACTATAACCCTGTGTCATAATTAAAACATAAGGCACAAAATATAAACCTAACATCACAAACGTTTTAATAACCATAGTAACATTGGCATGCGGTGATAGTTTATTTTCAATAAAATAATTATCTACTCTCTCTTTCAAAACACTATAAAACTGTGTTTTATCTTTATTTATAAATTTTATTTTCTGTTTCATCTTAAAATATTGGCAGGACAAATTTTCCCATTCTAACAAAGATAGTCAAAATTATTTACCATAAAAACGTGTAATTCGACCAAAAGCCAAATAATGTACGTCAAATAATTTTTGATTTTGATTTTATTGAACAATTATTTTTATACTTAATAATCAAAAAAACCCTTTATTTATAAGTAATTTAGGTTGTATGAAAAAATACCACTGACAATATTCAAATTATTTCATAATCGTACTTTATACTAATTTTTATCTAAAAAATCTACCTGATTTGTATCCTATTTTTTAAATAAAAAATTTCAGATTCCCCAACACTGATTTTTATAAATTACCATAGTAATCAACAAAAAAAACATTTATCAACAAAATGGTTTCGCCAATTTTTGGATTGAAATTTTCATAACTTTGTGAGAGAGATTTAAAACATATTATGGCCGGATTAAAAAAGATTAAAAATGCACTCATTTCGGTGTATTACAAGGACAATTTAGAACCAGTAATTCAGGAATTGAATGCGTTAGGAGTAAAAATTTTTAGCACCGGAGGTACTCAGGAGTTTATTGAAAAGCTTGGCGTGGACGTTACTCCGGTGGAGTCGCTTACCTCCTACCCGTCCATTTTAGGTGGTCGCGTAAAAACATTGCACCCCAAAATATTTGGCGGAATTTTGAGCAGAAGAGAATTGCAAAGCGACATTGATCAGTTGGAAGAATTTGAGATTCCTGAAATTGATTTGGTAATTGTTGATTTATATCCTTTCGAAGAAACAATAGCATCAGGTGCTGAGGAGCAGGCCATCATCGAAAAGATTGATATTGGTGGCATTTCATTGATTCGTGCAGCAGCAAAAAATTTCAAGGACGTTATTATTGTTCCATCCAAAAAGGAATATGCAAACCTGTTAAGCATTTTAACGGAAGGCAAAGGAAGTTCAACACTTGAACAGCGTAAGGCATTGGCAGGTGCAGCTTTCAACGTTTCATCGCATTATGATACAGCCATTTTTAATTATTTTAATGGCGATAATTCTACAGCATTCAAACAAAGCATACAAACAGCAACCGTTTTGAGATATGGTGAAAACCCGCATCAAAACGGTGTTTTTTATGGTAAAATGGATGAGTTATTTACGCAATTTGGCGGTAAGGAATTGTCGTATAACAACTTGTTGGATGTAGATGCTGCCGTGAATTTAATTGCAGAATTTACAGATACTACCTTCGCTATTTTAAAACACAACAATGCTTGCGGAATAGCATCACGTCCTCAATTAATAGATGCCTGGAAAGATGCGTTGGCGGGTGATCCTACAAGTGCTTTTGGGGGGGTATTAATTACCAACGTTACCGTTGATTTGCCAACAGCAACAGAAATAAATAAATTGTTTTTTGAAGTAATCATTGCCCCTGCTTACGATGCAGCAGCTTTGGAATTATTAAAAACAAAACCCAAACGTGTTGTTCTTCAACAAAAACAGGTTAAATTAGCTTCCAAATCGTTCAGAACTCTGCTTAACGGGGTTATTGAACAAGATAAAGATTTGAAAACCGAAACACGTGCAGATATGCAAACTATCACGAAAGTAGCGCCTACAACAGATGAACTTCGTGACCTTGAATTTGCAAATAAAATTGTGAAACATACCAAATCCAACACCATTGTACTGGCAAAAAATAATGTATTGATTGCTAGTGGGGTTGGACAAACATCGCGCGTAGACGCATTAAAACAAGCCATTGCAAAAGCAAACAGTTTTGGATTTGATCTCAAAGGTTCGGTAATGGCTTCGGATGCGTTTTTTCCGTTTCCGGATTGTGTTGAAATTGCTCACAATGCTGGCATTACGGCGGTAATTCAGCCCGGTGGTTCTATCAAAGATAAAGAGTCGGTTGCCTATTGCGATGCCAACGGAATGGCAATGGTAATGACCGGCACAAGACATTTTAAACACTAACTTATCGATGTGCTGATATGCTGATTATTCGATGTGCTAATTAGATTATCGCTATTTGAAAATTGAACACGATTATTTAATTATTGTTTATTAATTATCGCAACTTTAATTAGCACATCGAATAAAGCACATCAAATAAAGCACATCAGTTAATCAGCACATTGATAATTAAAAAATCAGCACATCAGTTAATCAGCACATCAAAAAAATATGGGTTTATTTTCCTTTTTAACACAAGAAATTGCAATTGACCTTGGAACGGCCAATACGCTTATTATTCACAACGATAAAGTGGTGGTTGACGAACCCTCTATTGTGGCGGTTGACCGTGTAACCGGACAAGTGCTTGCCGTTGGTAAACGCGCCATGCAAATGCACGGTAAAACGCACGAAAATATCAAAACAATTCGCCCTTTACGCGATGGTGTAATTGCCGATTTCCACGCTGCAGAACACATGATTCGTGGAATGATTAAAATGATACATCCCGAAAAAAGATTGTTCACCCCATCCTTAAAAATGGTTATTTGTATCCCTTCCGGTATCACTGAGGTAGAGAAACGTGCGGTACGTGATAGCGCTGAACATGCCGGAGGTAAAGAGGTGTACCTGATTCACGAGCCTATGGCTGCCGCTATTGGTATTGGTATTGATGTGGAAGAGCCTATCGGAAATATGATTATTGATATTGGTGGTGGTACCAGCGAAATTGCTGTTATTGCCTTGGGTGGTATTGTTTGCGATAAATCTATTCGTATTGCAGGTGATGAGTTTACTTCCGATATTGAAGAGTATATGCGTCGTCAACACAACATTTTAATTGGTGAACGCTCCGCCGAACGTGTAAAAATTGAAGTTGGTTCTGCCATGATTGAAATTGATAATCCACCACCTGATTATGCTGTACACGGACGAGATTTAATGACTGGCGTTCCGAAAGAAATATATGTTTCCTATGTTGAAATTGCACACGCTTTGGATAAATCGGTTGCCAAAATTGAAGAAGCGATTATGAATGCCTTGGAGATGACACCGCCCGAATTATCTGCGGATATTTACCGTACAGGTATTTATTTAGCCGGTGGTGGTTCTATGTTAAGAGGTTTAGATAAACGTATCTCATTAAAAACCAAATTACCTGTTCACATTGCCGAAGATCCTCTTCGCGCAGTTGCTCGTGGTACCGGTATCGCTCTTAAAAATATAGAAAGATTCCCATTCTTGATGAAATAATCAATTGGTTGATGTGGAGATGTGCCGATGTGCTAATTTAGTATATCTCCATTTATGAATTTAACAAGATTATTTAATTTTTATCCATTAACTAATTAGCACATTGGTTAATCTGCAAATCAATAAATTAGTTAATGCGCAACCTCATTTTATTTATTTGGAAACATTCCTTTGTATTTTCATTTTTGTTGCTCGAAACAATTTGTTTTTACTTGGTAGTTCAAAATAATAATTTTCAAAAGGCAAGTTTCATTAACTCTGCAAATGGTGTAGTAGTAGGTGTTTTAGAAACTGAGAAAAATGTAGAAGATTATTTTTATCTGAAAAATGATAATGAAAATCTACTAAAAGAAAATGCTGAATTACGTTCCCGTTCAACAGCATCCTTCTCCATGATAGTGAACGACAGCTACAGTGTAAACGATACTACCTACAACCAAAAATATACCTATACCAGTTGCAAAGTGGTGAACAACTCCATTAACCGACGCAACAATTACCTTACACTTAACAAAGGAGCAAAACAAGGCATAAAACACGATATGGCTGTTATTACCAGCACCGGAGTAGTAGGTGTTGTAAAAGATGTATCTGAAAATTTTTGTACTGTTATGTCCTTATTGCACAGCAAAAGCACCATTAGTTCTAAAATAAAAAAGAACGGTTTTTTTGGTCCGCTTACCTGGGAAGGTGAAAATTTTAGCTATGCTACTTTAAATGATATCCCTTCACACGTTCAGTTGGTAAAAGGTGATACCATTGTTACCAGCGCCTATTCATTGGCTTTCCCCGAAAATATTATGATTGGTACTGTTGAAAGTTTAGAAAGAAAACCGGGAGCTATTTTTTTTACTGTTAAAATTAAATTATCTACCGATTTTAAAAAGCTAAACTACGTTTATGTAGTTAATAATTTACAAAAACTGGAACAGGAAGAGCTGGAGAAAAGATCGGAGAATGATAATTAAAAATTGTTTCGAGATCATATTTGAGTTGTAGTCAGGGCTAAAGCCCAAAAAACTAATGTAGCACAAATAACCCTAGCCTAAAGGCTGGGGTTATAAACGAGGAACACTAATAACTCCGTCCTTTAGGGCGGAGATGAGGATAGCGTAAAATAACCTCAGCCTTAGGACTGGGGTTATAAACGAGAAACGCTAATAACTCCGTCCTTTAGGGCGGAGATGTGGATAGCGTAAAATAACCGAGCCTTAGGACTGGGGTTATAAACGAGGAACACTAATAACTCCGTCCTTTAGGGCGGAGATGTGGATAGCGTAAAATAACCGAGCCTTAGGACTGGGGTTATAAACGAGGAACACTAATAACTCCGTCCTTTAGGGCGGAGATGTGGATAGCGTAAAATAA
>CANFLQ010000122.1 GCA_947447995.1 Bacteroidota bacterium
AAGCGAAGCTGCGTTTAATCCTTATATGTTAGTAGCTAGGGCGTTCTTTTTTTCTTGCTATGAAAAACGTCTGCTGAAAGTTTGCACGAACGAGTGTCGGTGTGCGGAGAAAAAGTAAATTTTGTTTTTGAGGGGGGATTTTTCACGCTACTCAAACACAGGTGGGGAGATAAAATTGACAAGCTTTTTTGCAAAATTTGGATTGCAGGGTAGGATTGTGGGTTTTGCAAATGGGCTTGGCAATTGTGGGGAGATTAACACAGAGGTCTATATATAAAGGTTTACAGAGGATTCCGACAATTTAAGTTTAAGGGTCTGCCGTTTTATTTTAGAAGTCGGTCGATTTGAAACCGCAGGTCGGACCTTTGTGTCAGCAGGAGGCAGTTTTGAAGTCGCAGGAGCTAACTTTGTAACCGCAGGTCGAAGGTTTGAAATAGCAGGTCTGAATTATATAAACACAGGTCTTATGTTTTAAAATGCAGGTCAGGGTTTGGTGTCCACAGTTGCAAGGTCTAAAAATGCAGTAAGGAGCTTTGAACTCGATGTCGGTCGTTTGCTCCTTACTGCAATTAATTCTTATTATTTAACGGTCTTAAATTCAAGTGCGCTAATTTGTTTGTATTGTGGGCTTGTTGCTCCGAACAATGATTTTACATACATTTTAACTTCTTTTGCGGTAATTGAAAGTCCGTTTGTGATGTTATATAATGATTGGTTTCTTGCTATTCGGGAATTACTTACCGTTGTATAAGCGTTTATTACCGCCGTGTTTGTATTCTTTAAAGTTGTAAGCTGTGTATTTAATGTCGCAATCTTTAATTCGGTTTCGTTTGGAAGATATGCAGGTTCTGTTGATAATAGTGTGATCATTTTAGAAAAATGCTCAACTAAACTTGTGTAAGATTGTTGGGAACTTGAAATAGTTTTGTCTGTTTCAACAACCGGTGCATTTGGGTCAATCGGGGTTGTTGCTTTTACTACATCCGTTTTTGTAAGTTTTGCTCCTTGTAATTTTGCATTAACTGTTTTCGCATCTTTTACCGTTTGTGGTGTTGCACCAGTTGCATCTAAAGCATTTACTAAACGAGTTGATAATTTTTTAAGACCAGTAAAAGCGATCATACGTGCATTAACTGCATTATTAAAAGCAACGCTTGTTGAAATAACGGATGTGATGTTTACTTTGCAACTTCCTAATTGGGTTTGTAACTGTGCGGTTTTAAGATTTGCTTTGCTCGGGTTATAGGTTACTCCGTAGCCCGTACAAAAGGAGATTAGATTTTCAAAATTTGCAACATTTTTTGCATGTCCTGTTTCGGATGTTGATGCCATAAAGTTTTTTGGTTTTTAATTGGTTAGAAACCAAAACTACACAAAAATATGGTTGAGAAATGAATGGGAAGCTTTTGTAATAATTTATTATTCGTTGCTGTGATATATATTTATTGAAATTTTATTGAGATGAGAGTATAATTTAAGAAGATTTTATAAAACCTTCTTTATGGATTTATTTGTATAGATTGAATAATTTGATTTTGAAGTTTTAAATCAGAAACATTATTTAATCGAATTCGATAAGGACGCTCATCAATTATAATACGTATGTAAAATCCTGAATTAAAATATAACACGTCCATCTTATAATTTAAGATCGTTCTTATTTCAGTCCTGAACTCTTTTATTTCTCTATGTTCCGATCTGATCTGTTGCTTCATCTCACTAAATAAAATAGAATCTATCGGAGCAGTATTAGAATTACCTTTTATTCGGCTCTGTATTTGAATTTCTCCAGTATCTTTTCCTGTTTTAAATTCATAGGTTTCATACCCATCAATATCACTATTATAGTCTGAATATTCAACAAAATTACTATGGCTAATAATTGAAGGGATTTGTAATTTAATTCTCCCAACTTTTATATTTACAACATCAGAATCTATTGATTTGTCCTTGCAGTTTTGAAAAAAAAACAATGAAAAAATAATGAAAATAAAATGTTTTTTCATGTTCAGAACTAGCTTAAAGGTAAATAGATATTTTGAAAGAGTTTTTTTATGAAATAAAAAATTCATCAAGTGAGATATTATTTTGTATTTAAAATAACTTTTTGTAAAATAATTTTTTTAGAATGAATAAACTTAATAATAAGCTCACTTGAATCCGCAGTATGCCCTGTCTCGTTTTCCCAAAATGTAATACGATTTTTAAAATATCTCTTCATTAAAATATCAGCATTTTTATTTTCTGAAACTACCAAACCAATGTAGGCATAACCTTTTATGTTTTGATTAGGGTGATTTTCTATCAAATATAATAACTCATTTTGACTTGCTATTTTGAATATTGATAAAAATAATTGGAACTGTTCCGATTCAACATTTAAGTTTACAATATTGTTTTTCCCTTTGGATATGCTATCTAATTTGACAACAAGTTGTTCAACCTTTGACCTCAATGTATCTTTTACAAAAAATGAATTATTAGCTATTAAAAAGCTATTTAAAAAAAGTAAGAAGCATATCACTAAATTCTTTTTCATCATATTAATAATATTATTTAACACAACAATTCCAATTTAACATCATTATTTGCAATTTTAATGCCCGGAAGTTTATCGAGGTAAAAACTCTCCATAAGGGCCGGATGGGACGGTAATTTTTCTATGCACAAAATGTCCGGGTTTGCGGATATATTCTATATGCTTAACCACGAGACCATCTTTGTAAAATATTTTTTCTGATAGTTTACCTAACTCATATCTTTTATTTGGCCCATAATGATAGTATGGAGATGGCCAAGGTAAATGAGACTTCAGAATTATATCAGCTTTTTTACCAGCATCTACTTTTAAAAATTGTAATGGTCTATAAATAGATTTATCTACTAAATGGCCATCAATATAACCATAGCCAACACAGTTACAATTTTTTTTCAAATCACATTTTAAAAAGCCCGAAACTTTGCCATTATAATCATATCCTATTACTTTTAAGATACTATCTTTAAGTTCGCTGTGAGAGCGTAATGCGTTTAGAGTACCTTTATAATTAACATAATAATTCCAATTATATTCGTAGCTATCGTAATAATTTTTTTCTATTTTAGTCAGTACTCGATGGGTTGTTATTACTCCTTCTTCCCATTCAAGATAAATATTTACTTTATCAGCATAAAAATTTTGAAAACTAATATTCATTAAAGGGTCATAATATGTAGAAGATGTTTTTTTTCCCTTCTTGTAGGTATTAATCCAAGTATATTTTGTTAATGAATCGTAACATGTTTCAGAACCACTAAAAAGAGTATCATTTTTAATGTAGAACTGAAGCGTATCATTAAGAACGCATCTGTTCTGTGATAATCCAGTTAGGGTAATGCTGCTTAAAAGCAATAATAATAGAATTTTCATCGCTATTATTTTTATGGTGCTGGCGCTGCTGCAGGCTGGTCAACTACTACTTTTGTCGTACCATTAGAATTTCCTAGAGCTTTGGTGTTATAGATTTTTTGATCCGGAACTAATGCGGGACTTACACCGTTTTCGTCTGACCTTATATTATTTGAAGATTTAGTATTAGGGTCAGTTCCAGTAGTTATTGTTATATGATCCGTTGTTTTTTCAGTATTAATTGTATTTCCAGCGGCGTCTTTATTATCTTGTGAGAACTTTATTTCTTTACCGTCATAAACTATTCCTGTGCTATATTGAGTTGATGGAATTTGATTTCCTCTTGAATCAGTTTCAAGAGTTTGATTTACTTTGTTTTTTGTAATTGGTAATCCAGTGGGATCAGTGCCCAATGCTCTCGAACGTTCATTTGCATTTGCAAATGCATTTTTCCCGGATGTAGTTCCTGTCGTCACCACCGCTGCGGATGTTGTGTGACCCGTTGCGGTTAATTGAACAGTAGATCTATAAACTGTGTGTTGCCCTTGTTCCATCCCTTTTGCTGAAACAACTGTAATAACTGTTTTATATAATGCTCCTGAAACATCTCTATAATCAGTAACAAAAAATTCTTCTTTTCCATCTAAATCAATAGCCCAAATTGGTTTATTCCCTGCGAACTGATAGGGGGTATAAAAAGGATATTGCCTTGCCAATGGGTCAACGGATAAAAATCTCGAATTAGTTTGAGAATGAATTTGTCTTGCTTCTTCCCTTGGGTCAACGAACGCAATAAGTTGTTCGGTATAAACATTAACCATTGCCGAACCAATTTGGCGAACACTATCATTTTCAAAGTGTTCAACATATTGTCCATCGCTTAATGATAGCATAGGTTTTGCTGTTTTACCTATGCTTGCATAAGGATTTTGCGCTGTTACAAAGTTGCTTATTATGAAGCCAACGCCTAATAAAAGTAAGTTTAATTTTTTCATTGATTCTTATTTTATTTGTTAAATGTATCACTTATTTCTTTGTTTTGGTATTTTTCTTTGTTTTTTTCTAAAGAATTTATCCACTGGTAGTACATTTCTTCCGGAATTTCGCGATAGTCAAGTTTTGCCAGTGATACATAAGCAGTTTGCATTTCAGGGTAAATTTTTTTGGCTTTTTCGGTTGTGTTAGTTGCGTTATAATAGTCGTATTGTGTTTTTAAGGTTTCGGATTTATAAAGCAAACCTTCTACATAATTGGGATTGTATTTTAAGGCTGTATTACAGCACATCATTACAAAATCAAAATAATTTTCCTTTTTTAGTCGTTCGTAACCTCTTGCTAAATCAATTATACATTGTGCGAGCGATTGTTTTTGGGAGAGGGTATCCATGTACAAACTATTTTTTATGGTTTGGGTGCTTACGTATCCGGAAGCTATAATCCAAGCATCAATTGGGAATAAACCGCTCGTTAGTTCGGAATTGTACCAACCATCTTTTTTATTACGTTGTTTTATATAAATATGGTTGGGGGCATAGGCTAAATATGCTTTAACACCTTGCTCTTCGCAAAGGATTTTATAAAGAAAAGGTAATGAATGGCAATTACCTGTGTGGGTAGCGAGTAATTTTGTTACGAACATTTTGCTCCAGTCGTTTTCCGCAAAACTATCTTCAAAATCATATATGAAAGGGTGGATTGCTAAATTATGTTTGGTGTCAAAAATACTATCTTTCATTATTTTAAATACAGATGCGCTGATTGCAATTTCTGAGCTATCGGAATAGGAATAGTTCTGTAATGTGTTTGCTTTGCGGAAGGCTTGTGATATTTTAACGAGATATTGTATGTATGTATTAAATGCTTCGTAGGAAAGTTGATTATGGTAATAGGCATTTTCGGAAATGAATACAGCTTTTTTAAAACTTATTGGCTCTTTGCCTATTAGC
Source organism: Bacteroidota bacterium (assembly GCA_947447995.1). Taxonomy (GTDB): domain Bacteria; phylum Bacteroidota; class Bacteroidia; order 2-12-FULL-35-15; family 2-12-FULL-35-15; genus 2-12-FULL-35-15. The sequence continues at coordinate 5,335 of CANFLQ010000122.1, forward strand.
ATATTGTTAATGGAAGTAAAAGCATTTTGATAAATAGTTGTTATGCTATCTGTTTGAGCTTTGGCGAAGTTAAAGCTACAAATGGCAAAAACTATAATGCTGTATTTGATTATTGTTTTCAATTACTGTTTTATTTGATTGGTAAATTTAATTTTTAAATCGTTGCTGTTTTGTTTTTCTTGTCCTTGTTTTAAGGATTTTAGCCAATCTGTATATGCTTCTTGTGGCATTGAGGTAAACCCTGAATTATCGAGGTCTTCATAAAAAGCATCCCGTTTTTTGAACTGTTCGGCAATAAAAGGATAATAAGGTATGTCTTTAGGGAGCGGATAGTTTTCCTGTGCCAATGATAAATCCGTTAAAGCAGTTTGATAATTTGATTGAACCACTTTAGAATATACATAGTTTGGATTATACTTGATATTTTGATCTACACATTTTTGTTGAAAATTGTCGTATCCAAATTGTTCTTGGTAATTGTTTGCTAAATCAATGAATAAATTTGCAACAACTTGCTTAGAATTATGGGGTTCATTATAGATACCGCTTTTTAGAGCTTCGGATTTGATGAAGCCTGAACCTAAAACAAAAGCGTCTGTTGTTAATCGTCCGTTTGTAGTTTCAAAATTATACCAATTCCCATTTTTGGTCTGAAATTTAATAAATGAGTGTTGTGGCGAATAAGAAATATAAGATTTGATTTTAAACTCTTCGGCTAAAATCATATATAGCAATGGCATTGAGTGGCATTGTCCTGTACCAGTTACCAATAATTTTGTAACAAGATGCTTGGTTGGGTCTTTTTCTCCAAAGGGATCGTTAAAATCATAATGAAGGGGTTTTATGGTTTTAATTGTTCCGTTTGGTTGTTTGATATATAATGTGTCGGAATATAATTTTTGAATGGCATAATGGATCGCATCGGGATTTGATGGGTCTAACTTTTCCTTTTTAAGAATGTACTTAATAAGATTTACTTTGTTTTGGATGATTTTTAAATACTGGTCGTAAGGTAACTTCTCTTTTAAATAAGCATTTTCAACAATGTAAACAGCTCGTTTTGTACTTATTGAAGTGTCCGCCGAAAGCATTGTATTTATTTCGCTATACGCTTTAAAATAATTTCCGGCATTTAATTTATAATCAGAAGAATTAACATCAGAAAAACGGTAGCGCGAAGCGCTTACCGCTTTCGGTTTTGTTTTTTTTGCCTCTGTTTTTACGTTTTCAATTTCTTTATAGCTCTCTTGTCTATTCTGATTGTGAATAGAGTTATTGTTATTCTGCTGTATTTGTTGATTTTGGTCTTGTCGCTGTCCTTGTAACCCATAATACGGTAATTGCGCAAAACTTGCGATGGAAAACAAAACTGTTGTAAGGCACGAAACTACCCACGAAGGGGTGGGGAGGAAGAATTTTTTGGCATGTGTTTTTGTTTTGCGGGCAGGGTTTAGCTCTTTTGCTGTTGGTGGCGCAGCCAATTTTTTGGTATGCGTATTTTTTCTTACGCATACCAAAAAATAAACAGCAAATGTGCTAAACGAAGCGGAGGACAAAAAACATGACAAAAAATT
>CANFLQ010000123.1 GCA_947447995.1 Bacteroidota bacterium
ACTTGGCTTCTATCGCATTGCCTCGTTTTGTGGAAGGTGGAAAATTTGATCACCAAAAATTATTTGACATCACATACGTGATTACCAAAAATTTGAATAAAATAATCGACCGTAACTATTACCCGGTTGCTGAAGCACGTAACTCCAACATGCGTCACCGCCCTATTGGTATTGGTGTACAAGGTTTGGCAGATGCATTTATCTTGATGCGTTTCCCTTTCGATTCGCCTGAAGCAGTTCAGTTGAACAAAGAGATTCACGAAACCATTTATTATGCTGCTATGACAGCTTCTAAAGACTTGGCAAAAGTGGATGGTGCTTACGAAACATACCCAGGATCACCGGTATCACAAGGTATTTTCCAATTTGATATGTGGAATGTAACTCCATCAACCCGTTGGGAGTGGGATATTTTAAAAGAAGAAGTAAAAACTCATGGTGTGCGTAACTCCTTGTTATTGGCGCCAATGCCAACAGCTTCCACTTCACAAATTTTAGGTAACAACGAATGTTTTGAACCATACACTTCTAACATTTATTCGAGACGTGTATTGTCGGGCGAGTTTGTGATTGTAAACAAACACTTATTGAAAGACTTAGTTAAATTAGGTATTTGGAATGATTCTTTAAAAAACAAAATCATCATTGCCAACGGTTCGGTACAAAACATTAATGAGATACCGGCAAACATAAAAGCATTGTATAAAACCGTTTGGGAAATTTCACAAAAGGTAATCATCAACATGGCTGCCGACCGTGGAGCATACATTTGCCAATCACAATCCTTGAACTTGTTTGTACAGGATGCCAACTTTGCGAAATTATCTTCCATGCATTTTTACGGCTGGAAAGCAGGTTTAAAAACCGGTATGTATTACTTACGCACCAAAGCTGCTGCTGATGCCATTAAATTTACCGCTGATGCTGCTGCTGCCAAAGAAGCACCGGAAGTATTGGGCAACGAAGATATATTGGTTTTAGAGCGTCAACAACAAATGAGTGCAGACAGACAAGCTTTATTAGAAGCGGAAGCTTTAAAAGCCGCAGAAATATCCTGCTCGCTGGATAATCCGGAAGGATGTGAGGCGTGCGGAAGTTAAAATAAATTAAAGATTGAAAAGTGGAGCCTCGATTAAATGTTTAATCGGGGCTTTTTTTTGGAAGAGAGAAAGTTGTCATTTATGTGAATTAAAGAATGAATCCAGAATTAAAATTAAACATCTTTATAATTATTCTTTGGGGAGCTCCAATATTGGGCGGAATATTTTCAGTTATTGCCCAATATAAATTAGGACAATTAGAAAATTTAATTAAACCCAAAATCAGTAGAAGTAAGAAAACGAAAATCAAAAGAAAAATTACAATCTGGAAATTTATGTTCTGGGGCGCACCGATATTAGGACTAATAATTATACCTTTTGCCAGCTATCAAATAAATCAAGAAAATGAAATCAAAACATCTTTACATGGAACAATTAATAGTAAAGAAGATATTGGTGATTTCAAGGAAGTAATAGTTATGCTTGGAAGTGATAGTCTTCAATTTTTAATTGATAACAATAGACAAGAAATTAATGTAAATCCGTTTGATGTATTTAGTGTTGATTATCCAATTAAAATTAAACTAATTAACCGTAAATTAAGTATTTCTGCAGAAATAAAAAGTTGGGATGGTAAAATAATTTCTGAAATAAAAGATAACGAATGGGTAATAAATCCTAATAATTATTTCAAACGAAATTATGATGACACGGGCTTGGAAATTATAGATCAATATAACTGCCCAGTTTTACAATTGGAAATGGTGAATCAAAATACCATACGACTTACAGGAGTTTTTTATACAAACAATCAGCTTTTTATAATTTCTAGAACAAAAACAATTGTAATTGGGGTAAGTATTAAAAATATTTCAGCGATAATAAAAACAATTAATCTCGAAGAAATATTTGTTTATCCATCAGAAGAACATTTTAGAGAACGAAATTTAAAAACAATGCAGCATGAACAGCTTCCGCGTTAAGCGTAGCTTATAAGTTTAAATAAAATAACGGAGATGTTGGGCGTTGCGTCACCTAAAAATTTCTTTCTATTACAATTAGCTGATTCTAGAATGATAAGGTTGAGTCTATTTAGTTTTTTAAATTATATAAAAGAAAATTTAATGTTTTTCAATTATGAATATTTTTTCAGATGATATATTAAAATTAGACTTCGAAACATTGAAAATAATGTTTAGTGAAGCATTTAGTGAAATATTTTCAACTACTTCATACAGATTTAATCCTACATATTTATATAGAGGTCGAACAAACTGGGATGGTAAAAAAAATGTTGAAGTAGAACTTTTTGACAATATTAGTGAAATGTGGGCACCCAGTTCAGCATAGCTTATAGACATAATTAAATTACGAAGCGGTTCGGCATAGCGTCCCGCTATGTCGTGTTTAACGAGGCGTCTCGCCTGTCAGTATGGTTTTTCACCGCACAATTATTTTTTCAATTGGAAGCAATCTCTGCTACTTTATTTGATAACCTTTAGTCATAATACATATTGTTTAACAAAAAAAATGTAAAATATTTTGATTGTATTTTGGTTTGAAATTATATCAGGCGGGACGCCTCGTTAAACACGACATAGCGGGACGCTATGCCGAACACATTTTGCTCCGTAAATTTATTTATGATACGCTACGGCGAACAGAGCGGTCAATTATATTGCACTCGGAACACAGCAGAATTTAAAATTCTGCATACACAATAAAAAAATAATTTCAAATTATCCTAATATTGAATCGGGATTGCAAATGCTGCTATCAAAGAATTAGAAAATATCATCTGATAGGATAATACCGAAAAAATCATTAAATTTGATAAATCCAAAACATATAAAAATGACAGCTACGGTATTAAAAACAAACATTAAGAAACAAATTAACAGTGTTCAAGATGAAGTGATATTACGTTCTATCTATGCAATGTTAAAAGAGGTTTTGAATGACACAGATGTTAAAGAAAGCCTATTAACCAATGAACAGAAAACCGAATTAAATAAAACATTGGCAGAGCACAAATCAGGTAAGTTAAAATATTATACTGTTCAACAAGCAAAAAGTATTATCTATAAAAAATAAAAACTTGAAGCAAATTATTTTTACTAATCGTGCCATCGGTGATATTAAAAAAGCTAAAAAATGGTATGAAAAACAACAAGAAAATTTAGGAAATAAATTTGCTGATTATGTTTTTAAATGCGTAGATGAAATAAAAAGCCATCCATTATCATACCCGAACAAATACAAGTATGTACGTGAGATGTACATAAGAAAGTATCCTTATTTAATTATTTACAGTATAGAGGAAAAGATAATATTTATACTTCGAGTATTCCCTTGCAAAACTAGTCCAAAGAAGAAATATAACTAAACATGGGCGGTCTCCCGAAAGCTTTCGGGATGTATTGCCCCCGTAGGCACTATAGGTGACAGTAAAACAGTAGGAGCTAAGCTGAAGGGCTGCAAGTGTGAAAGGGCTTAGGTACTTTGTGGTTTGTAAGCTGTGCTTACGGCATAAAGTCTATTAGAATCCAAACAAATAAACAATTTTTAATTGTAAGCGCAGCTTACAGGCGATAAAAGTCACGAAGCCCAAGCACACAAAAATCAACGCTTCAGCTTCGCGCCTACGGTGATATATTGCCGCTCGGAACAAAGCAGAATTGAAAATTCTGCATAAATAGATATAAGAATAAAATGTTTGAGGTTGCAAATTGCGACCTCAACTTAGAGCATATTTAAATTCTATTTTATTCTACAGGTCGCTCCTACGGAGCTAAAGTTTATTGTTTGATATTATTTCTACAAACAGAACGCTCCTCTGGAGCTTTCAAAATCAACAGCTCAAAAGGTATTTTGCAATACAATTGATTTTTCGTAACTTCGATATAAACTTATAGTGATGATAACAAAAACGCAAATAATAAATACGCTCGATAAATTACCTCAAAACTTAAGCATAGATCAGGTAATAGATCAGTTGATTTTTTTAGAAAAAGTGCAAAAAGGCTTGGATGATTCTGCAAAAGGAAAAGTGAATACCAAAGAACAAGCGAAGAAGAAACTTGCAAAATGGTTAAAGTAATTTGGACAGATGCCGCAATTCAAGACCTACTTGATAGTGGTGATTACATTTCTAAAGATTCTGTGAGGTATGCAGAAATTACAGTAGATAATCTTTTTGGAGCAGTTGATGTACTTGAAGAACATCCTAAAATTGGCTCAAAAGTACCTGACTTTAACAACATTGCGATTCGTCAATTAATTAAAGGTGATTATAGAATTGTTTATAAGATAATCAATGAAGAGAGAGTTGACATTATTACTGTTCATAATTGTGCGCGATTAATATCTAATACTAAACAGTTAAAAGGCAAAAAGAAATGATACCAGTTAAGCGTAGCTTATAAGTATAAATAACATTTCGGAGCAGTTGGGCGTTGCGTCCCGCTACGTCCTATTTAACAAGGCGTCCCGCCTGAAGATAAAAACTGTATATTTGATTTGCTAATAAATATGTCCCCAGTTAAGCGTAGCTTAAAAGTATAAATAAAATTGCGGAGTGGTTATAGCGAAACGCTACGCCTTAGCGGGTTAAATAGATTTATAAACTCTCTAATGCCAAATCGTAATTAGGCTCTTCAGTAGTTTCAGCTACTTGTTCGGTATATATAACTTTTCCTTCATTATTAATTACTACAATGGATCTAGAACATAATCCGTCTAAAGGACCATCAATAATATCCAGACCGTAATCTTTAGCAAATTGCCCAGTTTTAAAGTCAGATAACATTACCACGTTTTCAATACCTTCAGCACCACAAAACCTATTTTGAGCAAAAGGTAAATCTCTTGAAATACATAAGACTTTTGTATTCTCAAGATTTGCAGCCTTTTTATTGAAATTACGCACTGATACAGCACATGTCCCGGTATCAACACTTGGAAAAATATTCAATATTAAGGTATTGCCTTTAAAGTCCTTCAACGATTTTATAGATAAATCTACCGCTACTAATTTGAAGTCAGCTGCTAAGTCACCAATATTCGGTAGTACACCGCTCGTATGTATTGGGTTTCCTTTTAATGTAATTTTTGTCATTTTCAAAAGTTTAAATTTCTACCAAATTTACGTATTTATTTAAACCCCGCTAAGTGGAATGTTCATAGTAAAGAAATAAATATAATTACGAAGCAGCAGAGCGGTCAATTGTATTGCCGCTCGGAACACAGCAGAATTTGAAATTCTGCATACACAATAAGGATAATTGAAATATCTAAATATTATTGAATCGGCATTATGAAAGCCCATTAACAAAAGGGAAATACTTTTATTCGTAAATATCTTTGCGATGCCCTACTTTTTGGATATCTATGATTTGTATAGCATCACTAATGATATATACTACACGATAATCTCCGACCCGAATTCTCCATAAATTATCTTTGCTTCCCTTTAATTTTTTGCAGCCTTGTGGACGTGGGGTATCAGCTAATCGTGATATAGCGGTTGTTACTTGAGGTAATATTTTTGTTGGCAAAGCTTCAATTTCTTTAACAGCTGATTTTTTAACAACTATTTTATAACTCATAGCTTACCTTTTTTTTTTAATGATTTTATAACACTTTCATAAGGAACACTTGCTTCGTTTACCCTTGATTCTGAAATAATAATATCTAATAGGTCTTCGATCTCATCCTCATGTTTTTTAAATGTCTTTAAATCGATGACTACTGCCGTCTTACGATTTTTTTCATCGGTTATATAGCTAATTCCTTTCATTTTTGGTTGGATTTTAGTGAATCTATTACAAAGTTAATACTTTTTAACCCAAATGGATACGATGATTTTTAATAGGCCCGGTAATCAATGAGTAACTCAAAAGCCATATTTCTTTTTTATTTTACCTTTTGATTGTATTCTGGTAATATAATCGGAAGCTTTGGCTGATTCTCTTCTTTCTTCAACAAGTTGCTGCACATCTTCTGTAATAGTATAATCAATTGTTTCGGGCGTTTTATACTTAAATTTTTGTACGAGTTTCATAAAAAAATCAAACTCACCTTCCGGAATATTTAAAATGGCTTGTTTCATTTTTTAAAAATTAAATCGTGAATGAATACTTCAACTTAAAATTAATCATAATGTGAGTTTTAAACAAGTGCTATTTGTAAATTCAAATTTCACAGTAGGAGCTAAGCTGAAGCGAAACGAAAATTCTAATTTGTAAGCTGCACTTACCATTATTTATTTCGGAAGTAGCTAGTATCAGGGTTTTGATGAGAACTACGAATACCATAAACAAAAACTATTTTATTTTTTTCGTCAACGATAAAATGTAAGAGGTAAGGAACCTTTTTAATAAGTTTTAATCTGAAATTATCGTAGCGTATTTGATAGAAAGGATTTTTTTTAGTTCATTAAAAGTTGCATTTACAGAACTATGAAATTTTTTTGCAACAGAAGGACTTAATTTTTATACTAATCAAGCGCTTTAGTAAAATCGGTAACGGCATCGTCATAAAGCACAATCTTAAACTTATTCATTAATCCAGCTTAAACGAGTTTTTTATATTATCCCAATTTTTAAAATTTTCAGGCTTAGCTTTTTTCACACGATTACGCATAATATTTTTTTCAACTTCACTAACAATAATATCATTATAGGTATAGGCACTTAGTTGTCCCTTTTAATTAGTTGATTTTATTCGACTTGGTTTATTTTTAACCATCCTTTTAAGTAACAAGTCGAAGGTTGTCCCTAAATGGTTGCGTCTATTATATCTGTAATGGTATTCGTTTAAATAACCTTGCATATGCTCTTTACTGCAA
>CANFLQ010000124.1 GCA_947447995.1 Bacteroidota bacterium
AAAAGATGCAACAATTATTAATAAGATTGAATTGTTGCAAAAAACCAATGTTGATCATTGGGATGAACTTACCAAGTCTCAAAAACAAGAAATTGAAGAGGCATTTGCTGAATTAGAAAGCGGAAAGGGCATACCTCATCGCGAAGTAATGGCAAAGTTTAAAAGGTAATTGTGAGTCATAAAAAAATAATTTGGTCTCCCAAAGCAGTAAGTAGTTTAGAACAGCTCATTGCTTTTATTGAACAGAAATGGACAAAAAAAGTAGTAGATAATTTGCTTGATGAGATTGAAAAGACTGTTGAATTAATTAGTCAAAATCCTAAAATTCATCCATTTTTTTCTCCTGAAAAGCAATTGAGAAAATGTGTAATAAGAAGAAAGACATTGTTGTTTTACAGAGAGAGGTCAAATAAGGCAGAAATAGTTTTATTTATTGATTCGAGACAAAATCCTAAAAAATATTCTTTTTAATTCTAAATAATATTTACTTCTCTTTCCAAATCCACCCCAAAAGTTTCTTTTACCGAATCCATTACTTTTTGGGACAGGTCAAATATCTCTAAACCGGTAGCTTTACCATAATTAACCAATACAAGGGCTTGAAGTTTGTGAACACCTGCATCGCCAATTGTTTTACCTTTCCAGCCACATTGTTCAATTAACCAACCGGCAGCTAGTTTTACATTTCCGTTTTCCAAATCATAACCCACAATTGTTGGGAATTTATTTTTTAGTGAATTGTACAACTCACTTGTTACTTCAGGATTTTTAAAGAAACTGCCGGCATTGCCAATTTCGGCGGGGTTAGGCAGTTTGCTGCTGCGGATGCTACATACCGCTTTGCTGATGGCTTGTATGTTTATTTCTTTAACACCCTGTGCTTCCATTTCTTTTTCGATGGCGCCGTAACGGGTATTAAAATTGGGATGTTTGAGCAATTTAAAGGTTACAGATGTTATGATGTATTGATTTTTTAAGTCGCGCTTAAAAACACTTTCCCGGTAACCGAATTTGCAATCTGCATTGTTGAATGTATGAATTGTTTTATCAGCAATGTGCAAAGCTTCTAACTCAAAAAAATGATCTTTTATTTCCGCACCATACGCACCTATGTTTTGCATGGGACTTGCTCCTACGTTGCCCGGAATTAATGATAAATTTTCTAAACCCGCGTAGTTGTTGTCAATGCAGTGCATCACAAATTGATGCCATATTTCGCCGGCACCGGCCTTTACAAAATAAAAATCCTTTTCTTCCTTAACTAATTCAATTCCTTTGAGATTATTTTTAATTACCAGGCCATCAAAATTTTTGGTAAATAATAAATTACTTCCTCCACCTAATATCAGTTTTTGTGTATTTGTAAACGATTGTAGGGAAAGAGTTTCCTTTATTTGATCAATACTGCTGCATTCGGTAAAATACCGCGCAGTGGCATCAATACCAAATGTATTTAGTTTTTTTAATGAATAGTTTTTCTGAATCATATAAAACAAATTTGCAAAATCAATTATTCATAAACAAGATTCAAGCTATAAAGTTATTCATAACTTAATGCTTATATCTTCCTTCAATGCTAATATTTTAACCACATAGAAGCATAGGATTAATATTTTTTGAAGTTTAAGATAGCTTTGAAGCCTTGCATCAAATAACACATAGGTTATAGATCTATGTAAAAATTTATTTTCTATGTAATTTATTTTATTCGCTCATTAGGTTATAACCTAATGAATTACAAATAACTATGTTTCTATGTGGTTTAAAAACAAATTGCATTATTTCTATATTTAATAGAACCAATTAATCTTTATATTCGCATTTAAGTTCCCTCTCCTGTGGAGAGGGCTAGGGAGAGGTTAATGAAACGAGCAATAGTATCTGTAATAAACGACTTAAGTACCGACCAGCGTGTTCATAAGGTTTGCAACACGTTGCAACAACTTGGTTTTGAAGTTACGTTGATAGGCAGAAAGCAGCGACTGAGTTTGCCTTTGTCAAAGCGCAATTACAATACTAAACGAATGGTTTTGGTGTTTGAAAAAGGTCCTCTTTTTTATGCCGAATATCAAATTCGATTATTTTTTTACCTCTTGTTTCATAAAGTAGATGTATTGGTATCCAACGATCTGGATACGTTGTTGCCAAACTATTTAATCTCTAAATTAAAGTCTTCTAAATTGGTTTACGATACACATGAATTATTTTGTGAAGTTCCCGAATTACAAACCAATCCTACAAAAAAAAAAATCTGGAAAAGTATAGAAACATGGATATTTCCGAAATTAAAATATGTATTTACGGTTAATGATTCCATTGCAAAAAGCTATAAAGAGGAATATAACGTGGAGGTGAAAGTGGTTAGAAATGTGCCTTTACTTGCCAATCAAACGAATGTTGTAAAAGCAAGTAAACAAGAGTTGGAAATTCCGGAGGATAAAAAAATAATTGTATTGCAAGGTGCTGGAATTAATATGGATAGAGGTGCGGAAGAAGCGGTGCAAGCCATGCAATATGTGAATGATGCTATTTTGTTGATTATAGGAAGTGGAGATGTGATACCCGTTTTAAAACAAATTGTAAGGGATCAAAAATTGGAGACAAAGGTTAAATTTATTGGCAAAATTCCTTTGGAAATACTGGTGCAATTTACGCAACTTGCAGATATTGGGCTTACCTTGGATAAAGATACCAATATTAATTACCGATACAGTTTGCCCAATAAGTTGTTTGACTATATACATGCAGGAGTTCCGGTACTGGCGTCTAATTTGGTGGAAGTAAAAAAAATAATCAAGCATTATCAAATTGGTGATTGTATTGATAATTATACACCACAACATATTGCGAGCAAGTTAAACAGTATGTTGATTGATGAAGCGAGATTACAGATGTGGAAAAAAAATACTAAAATTGCTGCTGCTCAATTGAATTGGGAAAATGAGGAACAAATTTTAAAAGAAGTATATAATAAGTTTTTATAAAAAAACGTTAAATGGTATTTAAACCACAAATGCACATAGTGATAAATAAAAAGAGAGGAAAAATAAATTTTTTACATAGTCATTCTATGTTAATCCGATTTATCGGATAACTATGTAAAACTTTAAAACTATGTATCTATGTGGTTTTAATTATTTACACTAAATATGTTGTAGTACAAAATAATGAACTCGAAACACATTCATATAATTTCCTTTAATGTACCATTTCCAGCCAATTACGGAGGGGTTATTGATGTGTTTTATAAAATAAAAGCATTGCACCAACAAGGTGTAAAAATTCATTTGCATTGTTTTGAATACGACAGAGCTGAAGCTGAAATTTTACAAAAATATTGTGTGAGTGTAAATTATTATAAACGAAAAATGGGCGCAATAAATTTATTAAGTCCATTACCTTTTGTAGTTGTTACGCGTTCATCAGAAACATTAATAAATAATCTGTTAAAAGATACATACCCCATTTTATTTGAAGGATTGCATTCTTGTTTTTATGTGAATGATGCACGTTTGAACAATCGTATTAAAATTGTGCGCACGCATAATATCGAACACGATTATTATACTAATCTGGCAAGTGTTGAAAAGTCGGTATTCAAAAAAATATATTTTACATCAGAGAGCAAAAAGCTGAAACGCTTTGAAGCTGTTCTGGGCAAAGCAAATTATGTTGCAGCTATTTCTGCAGGCGATGCGAAAGAGTTATCGAAGCGATACAAAAATGTACATCATATCACAGCTTTTCATCCCAATGAAGAAGTAAAAATATTGGAAGGAAAGGGTGATTTTTGCCTGTACCATGGTAATTTGGAAGTGGGCGAAAACAACGAAGCTGCTCTTCACCTCGTAAATAAAGTGTTTTCAAAAATAAAAACACCTTTAATAATTGCAGGTCATAACCCCAATAAAGAATTAATTGAGGCGGTTGCTCAACATACACACATTCAATTAAAAGCAAATATTTCTACCAGCCAAATAGACGAATTAATTAAAAGCGCTCAGATAAATGTATTACCAACTTTTCAGGCAACTGGTATTAAGTTGAAACTGTTGGCAGCGTTGTTCATTGGCAGGTTTTGTATTGTTAATTTGCCAATGGTAGTAAATACCGGACTGGAAAGTTTATGCACCATAGCAGATTCCCCCCAAGCAATGGCAACAGCAATTGTAACATTATTTGAAAAGCCTTTTGATATGGCGGAAAAACAAAAACGAGAAGTCATTTTAAATACTGCTTTTTCAAATGTTGAAAATGCGAAGAAGTTGATCGAGTTAATAGAGTTGTTTTTATAACGAATTATTTATTACGTATATTTGTCCTATTGAAAAAACTAATTACCATATCATTACTTTTTGTTTTTTTGTGTGTGAACACAGAACTGCATGAATTGTTAAAACTCCCTTTTTTAGTGCATCACTATTTGGATCACAAAGCAGAAAATCCTGATTTTACGGTACTGGATTTTTTGAAAGATCATTATGCAACCGATAACTCACAATCGTCCAAAGCCAACAAAGAACACAAAAATTTACCATTCAAAACTCCCGATTTCGCTACTTCACTTCCGGTTTTGGCTTTTGATAATTTTAATAAATATTCATTGAAACCAACACCAACTTTTTCTGTAAAAGTAAAAATGGTTGATAATGAAATATTCTATTCTTTAGCCGTCTTAAACAAGATTTGGCAACCCCCGCAAATCGGTTAAATATCCTCTAGTTTTTAGAAAAAGAACACTGTTGTTCATTCACAGTTTACAAGCATGCATTGTTGTTGCTTGTATGTTTTATTTATTTAACCGTATACACTATGTTAAACAAAATCATAGAATTTTCTATAAAAAATAAACTCATCATTGGTTTATTTACCATAGCACTCATCCTTTATGGAAGTTATGAGTTTACAAAACTCCCTATTGATGCGGTACCGGATATAACCAACAATCAGGTGCAGGTAATTACCATTGCTCCATCTTTGGGAGCTACCGATATTGAGCGTTTAGTTACTTTCCCGATAGAGCTTGCAAATACTAATATTTCGGGGTTACACGAGATACGAAGTTTTTCCCGTTTTGGATTATCGCTTGTTACTATTGTATTTAATGATGATGTAAATATTTATTGGGCGCGTCAGCAAGTTACCGAACGTATTCAAAAAGTACAGGCGGATATGCCTGCAGGAATGGGAACAATCTCCTTAGGGCCTGTAACTACAGGCTTAGGTGAAATTTACCAATATACTGTAAGAGCAAAGGAAGGTTACGAACATAAATACGACGCTATGGAATTGCGTACTATACAGGATTGGCTGGTACGTCGGCAATTGCTTGGTGTGAAAGGTGTTGCCGATGTGAGCAGTTTTGGTGGTAAGTTAAAACAATATGAAATAGCTATTGATCCTGCTAAATTAAAATCTCACAACATCAATATTAATGATGTGTTTGCAGCTCTGGAAAGTAACAATCAAAATACAGGTGGCGCTTATATTGAAAAAGGACCAACCGTTTTATACATACGTAGCGAAGGTTTAATAGGCAGCTTAGATGATATAAAATCTATTTTCATTAAAAATACAAGCAATGGAACACCTTTATTGGTAAGAGATGTAGCTGATGTTCGTTTTGGAAATGCAACCCGTTACGGTGCTATGTGTTACAATGATAAAGGCGAAGTGGCGGGTGCTGTTGTAATGATGTTGAAAGGTGAGAACAGCAGCATCGTTATTAAAAATGTAAAAGAAAGAATTGCTCAAATTCAAAAAACATTGCCCGAAGGTGTTGTGCTGGAGCCTTTTTTAGACCGGACAAAAATGGTGAACAATGCTATTGGAACGGTTGAGACTAATTTAATGGAGGGTGCTTTAATTGTTTTATTGGTATTGATATTGTTTTTGGGCAATTTTAGAGCAGGTTTATTAGTTGCTTCTGTAATTCCCTTAGCCATGCTGTTTGCGGTCATTATGATGAATATTTTCGGGGTTAGCGGCAACTTAATGAGTTTAGGTGCTTTGGATTTTGGATTGATAATAGATGGTGCAGTAATCATTGTTGAAGCGCTGTTGCACAGTATTCACCACAATAAAAATTACAGCACCGGAACCTCGCTTACCAACGATCAGGTGGATTCCGAAGTAAAGAACTCTTCGGGCAGAATGATGAACAGTGCGGTATTCGGACAAATAATCATTTTGGTGGTGTATTTACCCATATTTTTTCTGCAAGGCATCGAAGGTAAAATGTTCAAACCAATGGTTCAAACCGTTGTGTTTGCTTTGCTCGGTGCTTTTTTATTGTCGTTAACTTATGTACCCATGATGAGTGCTTTAATTATGAGTAAAACAATTACACATAAAAAAACAATCTCAGACAATTTGATGGAATTTGTTGAACGTTATTATCAGAAGGGTTTAACAGCTGCGTTGAACAATTCTAAAAAAATTGTATTTGCCACTTTAACATTGTTTGCATTCGCATTAGTTGTTTTATCACGTATGGGTGGAGAATTTATTCCTGCTTTAGAGGAAGGAGATTTTGCTGTTGAAACACGTGTACTTACCGGAAGTAATTTGAATACAAGCATTGAAAGTACACAAAAAGCGGCACACATTCTTAAAACTCAATTCCCCGAAGTGGAGCAGGTGGTCACAAAAATTGGTAGTGGTGAAATCCCTACCGATCCTATGCCAATGGATGCAGCCGATATGATGATTATTTTAAAAGATAAAAAAGAATGGACTTCTGCAAAAACATTTCCTGAACTATCCGAAAAAATGAGCAAAGCAATTGAAGATGTACCGGGTATTGCCACTAGTTTCCAATATCCT
>CANFLQ010000125.1 GCA_947447995.1 Bacteroidota bacterium
GAATTTTATAATCCGATAAATATGGCCAAACAAAGTGTGGCAGATGATATAACCTTTGTAAGCGAAACGTTGGCAAAAATATTTGTAATGCAAGGCAATTATATCAAGGCTTTGGAGGCTTATGAAAATTTACGTTTGAAATATCCGGAAAAAAGACTTTACTTTGCATCCCAAATTAAAAATTTGAGAAAACTTATTCAACAACAAAACAATAAATAAATAAATAAAATGGAACTTTTAATTTCAGGTTTAATAATACTAGTTTGCTTACTTCTTATATTGGTTGTATTGATTCAAAACTCTAAAGGAGGCGGATTAGCATCGTCTTTTGCATCGTCAAATCAGGTAATGGGAGTTCAAAAAACAGGAGACGTTGTAGAAAAAGCTACATGGGTTTTGGCTGCATCTTTATTGCTGTTGTGCTTGATTTCAACAGCCTACAATAAACCATCCGGTGGTGTTGCAACCGGAACAGAATCAGTAACACGTCAAAAAGCTGTAGATGCAGGTTCTGCACCTGCTGCTGATCCTAATGCTGCACCGGTTCCTGCTGAAAACAAATAATTCAGATTTTAAGTATTTAACAATGTCAGAGTGTCACCACATTTCTGACATTTTTTTTGCTTTCCTGTGTAAAACTGAAAAATTGTCTATTAAACACGTATACAAACCTTTTGGCACAATAACTGACTAGCAGCAACGCAATTTTACCGATAGCAATCGGGACTAAGAAAACATAAGTAAACCTTTTAAATAAATAAACAATGGCAAAAGAAAATTCAAAAGTGAACATTAAGCCGGTTGCAGGCACTCAAAACAGAGTGGTAGTAGAAGCAGCTGCAGCTGAAGAAAAAACAAAAGGAGGAATTATTATTCCGGACACGGCAAAAGAAAAACCTCAAAGAGGAAAAGTTATTGCTGTTAGTTCAATAGATGAAAAAGGCAATAAACCGGAAGTAAAAATTGGCGATACTGTATTGTATGGTAAATATGCAGGTACGGAGGTTTCTTTAGAAGGCAAAGATTACCTGATTATGCGTGAAAGCGATATTTTCGCAATAGTATAGTCTACTACGAATAACGAATAAAAAACGAATTACGAATCTGGGTATTAAAAACTCTTAACTATTAACTCATAACTAAATAACTAAAATAATGGCAAAAGATATTATATTTAATGTAGATGCGCGCGACCGTTTAAAAAGAGGTGTTGACGCTTTAGCAAATGCTGTGAAAGTAACTTTAGGACCTAAGGGTCGTAACGTTATTATTGATAAAAAATTTGGTGCACCAATGATCACTAAAGATGGTGTTACTGTTGCAAAAGAAATAGAATTAAAAGACCCTATTGAAAACATGGGTGCTCAAATGTTGAAAGAAGTTGCTTCTAAAACAGCTGAATCGGCTGGTGACGGAACTACTACTGCAACTGTACTTGCTCAGGCAATTGTTACTGCAGGTTTAAAAAATGTTGCTGCAGGTGCTAATCCAATGGATTTGAAACGTGGTATCGATAAAGCGGTATTGGCTGTTGTAGAAAACTTAAGAAAACAATCTCAAAAAGTTGGTGACGATAATAAGAAAATTGAGCAAGTTGCAACAATATCTGCAAACAACGACAATGCTATTGGTAAGTTAATTGCTGAGGCAATGAAAAAGGTTAAAAAAGAAGGTGTTATTACTGTTGAAGAAGCTAAAGGAACAGAAACAACTGTTGATGTTGTGGAAGGTATGCAATTTGACCGTGGTTATATTTCCCCATATTTTGTTACCGATGCAGACAAAATGCAAGTAGTAATGGAAAGCCCTCTTGTTTTAATCACCGACAAGAAAATATCTAACATGAAAGAATTGCTTCCTGTGCTTGAAAAAGCAGTACAAACAGGTAAACCAATTTTAATTATTGCTGAAGATGTAGACAGCGAAGCATTGGCTACCTTAGTAGTAAATAAAATCCGCGGTTCTTTAAAAATTGCTGCTGTTAAAGCTCCCGGCTTTGGCGACAGAAGAAAAGCAATGTTGGAAGATCTTGCTATCTTAACAGGTGGCACATTAATCTCTGAAGAAAGAGGTTATAAATTAGAGAATACCGACCTATCATTTTTAGGTACTGCTGAAAAAATTACTATTGATAAAGACAATACAACTATTGTTGGTGGTAAAGGTAAAAAAGCGGATATCGCTTCACGTGTTAACCAAATTAAATCACAAATAGAAACAACAACATCCGATTACGACAAAGAAAAATTGCAAGAGCGTTTGGCTAAATTAGCCGGTGGTGTTGCTGTATTGTATGTTGGTGCTGCTACTGAGGTAGAAATGAAAGAAAAGAAAGACCGTGTGGATGATGCTTTAGCTGCTACACGTGCTGCTGTGGAAGAAGGAATTGTACCGGGTGGTGGTGTTGCTTATATCCGTGCTATTGACGCATTGGATAAATTAAAAGGCGATAACGATGATGAAACTACAGGTATTGCTATTGTAAAACGCGCTATTGAAGAGCCATTGCGTCAAATCATTGCCAATGCAGGTGGTGAAGGTGCTGTAATTGTTCAAAAAGTACGTGAAGGCAAAAATGATTTTGGTTACAATGCTCGCACCGAAAAGTTTGAAAACCTTTTGGCTGCTGGTGTTATTGATCCTACTAAAGTATCCCGTATTGCTTTAGAAAACGCTGCTTCTATTGCTGCAATGCTTTTAACAACTGAATGTGTGTTAGCAGAACAAAAAGAAGAAGGTGCTCCTGCAATGCCAATGGGCAACCCTGGCATGGGCGGAATGGGTGGAATGATGTAATCCTTAATTCTGAAAATAAAAACGCCTCTTGAATTAATTTTCAAGAGGCGTTTTTATTGTTCTCGATTGAGTTTATCCTGAGCGAAGTCGAAGGGCTCGAACTGACACAGCTTTATTTACTCAATAATTCTTTTACAATTACCGATACAATTTTACCATCTGCTTTGCCTGCTAATTGCTTGGTTGCAGCACCCATTACTTTGCCCATATCGGCAGGAGATGTTGCGCCAACAGAAACAATAATTTTTGCAATTTCGGCTCTTACATCTTCTTCACTCATTTGTTTTGGTAAATAGGATTCAATAATATTGGCCTGAAACAATTCAACATCCGCTAAATCAGCGCGACTTTGTGTTTTGTATATGTCGGCAGTTTCTTTGCGTTGTTTTACCATTTTTTGCAAAGCCTTTAATTCGCTGTCATCGTTATAACCTTCAGCTGATGTTTTTAATAATAATATTGCTGATTTAACAGCGCGTAGAGCTTCTAATTTTGCTGCCTCTTTGGCTAACATTGCTGCTTTAATATCTGCGTTTATTTTTTCTTCTAAGGCCATTGTAGTTCAAAGTTTAAAGTTAAATAGTTCAAAGTTGTAATTCCGTTAGTTATCAGAATCAAAGTTTAAAGTTAGGATTTTATTCAACTAAAAATCCCGTTACCAATAAAATTCGTAACGGGATTTTTAAATTTTGATTTAAAAACTATATCTACTTTGCCTTATTTAATCAAATTTACGATGCCTCTATACGTACAATCATTTTTACTATTCAATGCTTTTAAATTAATGACATACAAATAGGTATCTGTTTGTGAAATAGTATTACTTCCATTTACTTTGCCATTCCAACCTGTATTAATATCGTTTGAAGTAAAAATAAGATTACCCCATCTGTCGAAAATTAACATTTCAAATTTTTGTATTCCCTCGCCCTTAGGCATAAATACGTCGTTAATTTCATCACCATTAGGTGTAAAAGAATTTGGGATATAAAATGAATTTGGCGAATTTATTCTAACTGTTTTGTAAGTAGAATCTTTACACATATCATTACTTGCAATTAGTTTTATTTGATAGGTTCCTGTATCGGCATACGCATGCGCTTGAGGAGTTGCCAACAAACTTATTTCTCCATCACCAAAACTCCACAACCATGATGTTGTTAAAAGAGAAGCGTCTGTTATTTCAATTTCAGGTCCTAAAATGGTTGATTCCTCTGAGCTGATAGTAAAGTTAGCCGTTGGGAATTCAGTTATATTAATTGTAGCTTTTCCCAATTGTTTTTGTTCACAACCATTGGCGTCACTTACTTTATCTAATAAATAAATAAAAGCGCCAGCTTTATTTGTTGGCGCAAACAAGCTGATGCTTGAAGCATTTATTGTTGAAACTGAATCCCACTTATTTTTATTTATTTTATAAGTAAATGTATAAGGAGCTTTGCCATTTTCACCTGTGTATAGTATATTTGGCTGTAAAGCGCCAACGCATAAGTTTGTATCACCCAAAATACTAGCTTTAGGTAATGGTAAAACAGTTTGTGAAATGGGAATAACCAATGTATCCGTACAGTTAGCATCTTTAATAGTTATAATTTTATATGTATAAAGCCCTGCTGGAGTTGTTAAAGCATTTACTGTAATAAAATCATTTCCGTTAGTTGTAGTTGCTGTTATTGCTGAGCCGTTATTAATGGTGTATATAAATGTATAAGGAGCTGCTCCGTTACTGCCTGTGAATTTTACTTGAGCATTACTGTTTTCGCATATTAAAGGACTCGATACACTTGCTGTTGCAGTTAATTTTGATCTTACATTTATTATATAATTATCCGCTGCTGTTTTCGCATTACAAGCGTTGTTGCTTGTAACAGTCATTTTTAAAGTAACAAATTTACCTGCATCAGCTGTTGAAACAGAATATGTAGGGGTTAAACCACTAGGATTACTTAATGTTCCCTGCCCATTGCTTGTCCAGTTAATACTGCCATTGGCAGCTGTTGCACCATTTACTATTACTGAACCATTTCCACATATATTAACGGAACCTCCTGAAAGTGCTACCGGTAATGGATCAACAGCGATTACTGCATTTTCACTTTGTACTTGACCACAATTTAAAGTATCTTTTACAAAAAGCAATGTGTAGGTATACGTACCAGGCTTCCTAATTACCTTCAGGTTGACGCTGTTTTGTCCAACACCTGTAGAAATAGAGTTTGTTGAGCCTCCGTTTATCTGATAACTAAATGTATATGGAGGTTTACCAATACTTCCGGTAAATGTTATCTGCGCAGAGTCTGTTTCGCAAATGGAAGAATTTGTATTTGAAACAGTGATAGTTGCAACAGGAAGTGGGTTAACGGTTATACTTGCCGAACCGCTGCCTTGATTATTGCTGCATACATTGGAACTTGTAATACCATTGTAATAAATGGTTGTACCTAATGTTGTTGTAGGCGCTAAAATAGTAGTTAACAACGAAGGTGCTATACTAGCAATTGGAGTTTGTGCAATATATGCTCCACCCGATGTGGAAATAGAATAATTAAATGTTACAGGAGCAGTTACACCATACCCCGTAAATGTAATCAGTTGATTGGGGGCACCAATACACATATCGCTTAACGCTGTAATTTTTGAATAAGGTAGAGGATCTACAATAAGCGTATCGGCACTGCCGCCAACGCCACAGGTTAATCCCATAGCGTCGGTAACGCCGGTAATTATAAATACTAACGTATCCGCAATATTGGTGGCTGCGGTAGCTGTAACAGTGTTGTTAGTTCCTGTTGAAGTAACTGTAAAGCTTTTGCAATTGGTTGCTGCTCCATTTATAAGGCTGCATTGCTGATAATAAAAAATATACGGAGCCTGTCCTGAAGAACCTGTAAACACTAACTCAGGAGAAACACTGTTTTGACAAATTCGATTTGTCGCAACCTTAATTGTAGCTATTGGTGCTTGCTTTACATTTACTAAAGCGCTATCGTTAACCGCTTGAAAGCAAGTGTTAGCATCCTGTACACGTGTCAATTTATATTTATAGGAATCAGGTAAAATTGTTGAAGTAGATAGTGTTATAGTGGAGGAAGTGGCTGTGGTGCTAATGTCTGGTTGAGAAACTGCGTTTAATTTATATGTAAAAATATAAGGAGCAAGACCATTCATGCCTTTAAACTCTATTGTTGGAGGATTACCGCCTTGACAGATGATGGTATCGCCAGCAAGACTTGCCGAAGGTAGAGGATTTATGGTTACCACAGAACTGCCCAATGCAGAACCACAGGAAGATAAACCTGAATCGTAAATAGCTGTTAAAGAATAGGTAAAAACACCTACCGTATTTGGAGCATCAATACTTACAGTGTCGTTAATAGAATCAGTTGTTACAGTATTTGTAAGTCCTCCATTTATGGTATAACTAAAAGTATATGGCAATATTCCTCCACTACCTGTAAATACAATTTTGGGTGCAGTTGCATTTTTACAAACAGTAGCATTACCGTATATAGCTCCAGTAATAGTTGGGTTTATAGTTGCTATCGCTTCGCCAGTTTGGGTTTGTGAACACGTGTTATTATCCGATCCGAAAACAGATAGTAAGGTATAGGTATACGTGTTTGCTGTACTGGTATTAACAGAAACACTCACGGTATCTTTTCCTGCTAAAGATGAACTATTTTTAATTACACCATTCATACTGTACTTAAAAATGTATGGCGATGTAGTACCTGCGCCTGTAAACAAAATGGTTTTATAAACATTTTCACAAGTAGTAAAGGAACTGCTGATGCTTGCTGTTGGCGATGGTTCTATAGTTACACGTCCCAGTCCCAAAACATCAGTAGCGTTTACTAAATCTACATCAGTAACACTGATGAGTGAATAATCAAAAACACCCGTTATTGCAGTAGGGGCAATAACGCTTACGGTATCACTACCGGCATTACTTACAACCGTATACGTAGAGCCACCATTAATTTTATAACTAAACATATACGGCGATTTACCGCCAGTGCC
>CANFLQ010000126.1 GCA_947447995.1 Bacteroidota bacterium
CGAAACGGTCATAAATAAAACACTTCTGCGCGTACTGTGACCTTCTTTTTTTGCTTTTTCAAATGCTGCTGCCATGTTAATGATGGCTACAGTTCCCGATCCATCATCGTCGGCACCGTTGTATATTACTTTTTTACTTTCCATTCCCAAATGGTCGTAATGCGCTGTAACAACAATTAGCTGGTCTTTTAGGTCGCTTCCTTCAATATAACCCAACACGTTTTCGGATGTTACTTTATTTATATTGTTTTTAATTTCTATAGATACGCTTGTTTTTGTATCTATTTTCAGCGGTTTTTGTGTGTTTGAAATTAGTTCTTCAATTGTGCTGATGCTTAGGTCATTTCTAAGAATATAATTTGCCAATTGTGCTGAAATAAAAATGGTAGGCATTTCTATTTTCTTGGTTTCCAACTCCAGCCTTACTGCTTCTATCCGATGTTTATTTTCTGATACTTCTTTTTTAATATCGTCTACAACCATCAACAGTGCTTTTGCGCCCAGCTCCTTGGCTTTTCTCGATTTTGTTCTGTAATAACCCGACCAACCAGATACTTCTTCTGTTCCTGTTATTAACGATACGGAATCCTTTGTTTTTGGTTCGCCCGATAATATCATCACTACTTTATCTTTAACATCTGCATTTGCGTAATCGTTATACTTTTCATCCAATATACCATAACCAAGAAAAAGTACATTATTGGCTTCTATTAGTTGTATTGCTTCGCCGGGATAATTGTAATAATCTTTATTTGCCTGAAATTTTTTTCCATCAACACTCAATACAACAGGTTTTGGAACAATTTTATTCAACATATATTCCTGATAATAGGTATTGTTTTTATACGGTGGTATTCCGGCATCTTTAAATTGTTCAGCAATGTATTTTGCTGCCATTTTTTGTCCTTTTTTACCCGTTTCCCTGCCTTCGTATTTGTCCGACGCCAATACGTGTAGATGTTTGCTTAATGTTTTCGCCGAAATTATTTTTGAATACCTAATGGCAATACTATCCTGCTGTTGTGCAAAAAGCGCAGTGTTGCTTATTAAAAACAATAATAAGGTATAGAACTTATTTATAAATAAACTATTTGATTTGAGCACAAAAATTTGGTTCAAAAATTAAACTCGTTCCTCGCAATTACGCATTAGTACTACTAATTACAACCCTCTGTAATTTTTTTAACTCTATCGGCATGCCTTCCGCCTTCAAATGAAGCAGTAAAAAAAGCATCCGTGCATTTTTTAGCTAATTCGTCCGACATAAATCGTGCTGGCAAACACAATACGTTTGCGTCGTTGTGCTGGCGAGCCAAGGCGGATACTTCTTCGTTCCAGCACAATGCAGCACGAATACCTTTGTGTTTATTAGCCGTAATGTTAACCCCTATTCCGCTTCCACAAATTAATACGCCAAAATCATTTTCCTTTTTTTCAACGCTTACTGCCACAGCATGTGCAAAATCAGGATAATCAGCACGTTCTTCCGAATAGGTTCCTTTATCTTCAACAATAAAACCTTTGGATTGTAAATAACTTCTTAATATCTCTTTTAATTGAAATCCTGCATGATCGGATCCTATTGCTATCTTCATAGTGTAATAATTGTTATGGTTTTATATAAATTTTAGGAAGTATCTCATAACCAATGTTTAATAAAAAATGTTTGTAAAATATAGCCTATAAAACAAAGTAAATACGGTTTAATTAACAGCTTTTTAGGCTTATTAACAATTGTGTAAAGTTCAAAAATAAAAGCTTGATAATTAGCACTCTAGTTTTATTTTTATCAACATCAATTTTGTTCACAAAAATAACTTGTGTTATAAATCCATCAAACATTTTTCTAGGATTGTTAAAGCATCGTTTTGCATGAATAAATTTTTGATTATTACAAGCTATTTTTATTAAATTTTAATACACTTACTAAACAATTTAATAACATTAAAAAATGTATTTTTGCAATCTATTTATTAAATTTTAACTTTATTAACAGCATGTTTATAATCATAGATAATACTATTTATCAATACTTTAAATGCTAAGAACTTTTTAATAGCTGTTATCCCATTGTTTATATATCAAAAAATCAAAAAATAGTAAAATAAATATAAACGGTTTCAACCGACCAATAACTACAAAAAACTTTTTTAAATTAAAATTAAATTAAATTATTATTAATATGGAAGGTAAAGATTTGACAAAAGGTTTTTTAGATATTCCGGTTGATTTATCCTTAGATTTGTTTCAGGAAATAAAAAAATTAAAAAAGGAAAAAAATGCCATCATTCTTGCCCATTATTACCAGGATGCAGATATTCAGGACATTGCAGATTATATTGGGGATAGTTTGGGTTTATCGCAGGAAGCTGCAAAAACAAATGCCGATATCATTGTATTTGCCGGAGTTCATTTTATGGCGGAAACAGCAAAAATTTTATGTCCTCAAAAAAAGGTTTTATTACCCGATCTCAATGCCGGTTGTTCTTTAGCCGATTCTTGTCCGGCCGATAAATTTGCCGATTTTAAAGCAAAAAACCCCGATCATTTAGTAATTTCTTATATCAATTGTTCAGCAGAAATTAAAGCGCTTACCGATATTATTTGTACATCGTCCAATGCTGAAAAAATAGTGGAGAGCCTTCCAAAAGATCAAAAGATAATATTTGCACCGGATAAAAATTTAGGTGCTTATATCAAGAAAAAAACGGGTCGTGATATGTTGTTGTGGGACGGTAGTTGTATGGTTCACATAATTTTTTCATTGGAAAAAATTATACAATTAAAAAATCAACATCCCAATGCAAAATTAATTTCACATCCGGAGTGTGAGGAATCAATTTTGCAAATATCCGATTATATTGGTAGTACAACCGCTTTATTAAATTACAGTGTAAAATCGGATGCTACCGAATTTATTGTAGCAACAGAAGCGGGTATATTGCATCAAATGCAAAAAGCGAGTCCTCATAAAACATTTATTCCTGCACCACCAAACAATGCTTGTGCTTGTAACGATTGTCCGTATATGAAGTTAAACACACTCGAAAAATTATATAATTGTTTAAAATACGAATTACCTGAAATTAATTTACCTCCGGATTTGATAGAAAAAGCAAGAAAACCAATTGTAAGAATGCTTGATATTTCTGCGCAATATGGTTTATAATTTATTTTATTTAATAAAAATAGAATAAGAATATTAATTACTTTAGTAAACTACTAACCTTAAAAATAAAAAAATATGTTTGACAATTTATTAAATTTAGTAAAAGAGCATGCAGGCGAAGCTATTATTAATAATCCAGCTATCCCTAACGAAAAAAATGAGGAAGCAATTAAGTCTACTACCACTTCAATTGTTGATACATTAAAAGGACAATTAACCAGTGGAAATATGTCTGCTTTAACAGATATGTTTAAAGGTGGAAATGTAATAACTTCCCCTGTTGCATCATCAGTTCAAAGTAATGTTGTTACCGATTTAATGAAAAAATTTGGTATTGATAATGCTCAGGCTAGTGGTATTGCAGCATCATTAATTCCAAAAGTTATGGAAAGTTTTACAAAAAAAACAAATGATCCTAATGATTCTAGTTTTGATATGTCAAGCATTATAACATCACTTGGTGGTAATGCTGGTGGAATTGGTGGTATGTTAAAAGGATTATTTAATTAATAAAATATAACTTAATTGCTACGTATTAGGGGTATATAGGTTTTAACAATAAAATTATTTTAAGCAAAAATAAAATTAAGTGCGTCATTGCAAGGAACTAAGCAATCTAATACAAGGCTTTGATTGAGATTGATTAGTTCCTTGCAATGACGTTAACAAATTTTTTTTTGTATAAAAAAGTTTGTAGGTATGTCAACTAAATTTTAAATGAACCCAACAAAAAAATTTAGCGATAAAATAAAAAACTTTTGGAAAAAATTAGGTCCTGGTTTAATTACTGGTGCCAGTGACGATGATCCATCCGGAATAGCAACATACTCACAAGCAGGTGCTAAATATGGTTTTCAACTATTATGGACAGCTATTTTTACGTATCCATTAATGGTTGTTATTCAGGAAATGTGTGCCAGAATTGGTATTGTAACCAAACAAGGATTAACCGCAAACATTAAACAATATTATTCTAAAACGATACTTTACATAATTTTAGCAATAAGTTTTCCATCCATAGTTCTTAATATTGGTGCTGATATTGCAGGTATGGGCGCTGTTGGCAATTTAATTTTTCCGGCAATTCCTTCATTTTTATTTTCTATTATTTTTACTATTTTATTAATGTATTCCATTATTTTTTGGAATTACGATAAAATAGCATCCATTCTAAAATGGTTATGTATCACACTTTTCAGCTATATTTTAATTCCTTTTATTGTTAAAAGCGATTGGATACTTGTATTTAAAAATGCGTTTATTCCAACGTTTAAATATGATAAAGATTTTTTTATGATTCTTGTTGGAATATTAGGAACCACCATATCACCCTATTTGTTTTTTTGGCAAACATCCATGGAAGTGGAAGAAGGTTTAGAAAAAAAGATTGTTGTGGATAAAAAGGTAATTGGCGATATGCAAATTGATATAAAAGCTGGCATGTTTTTTACAACCATTGTTTTTTTCTTTATCATACTTACATCTGGTTCTGTGTTATTTAATGCGGGTATACATTCAATCAATACTGTTGAAGAAGCCGCTAAAGCCTTACAACCATTGGCTGGCGACTTCGCATATACACTTTTTGCAATTGGCGTATTAGGTACAGGTTTTTTAGCTATTCCTGTACTGGCAGGCGCATTGAGTTATATGATGTCCGAAACATTTGGTTGGGAAGAAGGATTAAATAAAAAATTTCACGAAGCCAAAGGATTTTACCTTACCATGGTTGTTTCATTGATAATAGGTCTATCCATAAATTTTATAGGAATTAGTCCTATTCAAGCACTTATTTATACTGCTGTTTTATATGGTTTAACTGCACCTGTGCTTATAGGATTAATTTTGCATATATGTAACCAACAAAAAATTATGGGTGAATACACCAATGGCAAATTCACCAATTTATTTGGAATTATTACATTTTTGCTGATGTTTGTTTCTGCCATATTTTTGGTTTATTATCAAATTATTGGCTGAGTTTTTTAATTGTAAAATAATGATAAACAATTGGTTATATTTTTGTGCATTTATTTTTTTATTTCTGGAATACCATTATTTTTCTAACAATCAAATAGTTAATCGCTTATAATACAAAAGTCCATAAAATCAGTACTTTTGTACACTTTTTAATTACAAACAAAAGATATCACATGTTTCAAGAATACGATGTTATAGTTGTTGGTGCCGGTCATGCCGGATGTGAAGCCGCTGCTGCCGCTGCAAATATGGGCTCCTCTACCCTATTGATTACCATGAACATGCAAACCATTGCACAAATGAGTTGTAACCCGGCAATGGGAGGCATTGCAAAGGGGCAGATAGTTCGTGAGATAGATGCAATGGGCGGTTACTCCGGAATTGTGACCGATAAAACAGCTGTACAATTTAGAATGTTGAACCGCTCCAAAGGTCCTGCTATGTGGAGTCCGCGTGCACAAAGCGACAGGTGGAAATTTGCTGAAGAGTGGCGCTTGATGTTGGAAGCAACTCCTAACCTGGATTTTTGGCAGGATATGGTAAAAGGACTTATTATTTCTCCCTCTCCAACTGGAGAGGGTCGGGGTGAGGTTTGTGGTGTAATTACTGGAATGGACATTGAAATCCGTGCAAAATCCGTGGTATTAACTAACGGAACATTTTTAAATGGACTTATTCACTTAGGTGAAAAACAATATGGTGGCGGACGAGCAGGCGAAAAATCATCGAAAGGAATTACCGAGCAATTGGTTGCTTTAGGTTTTGAAGCCGGCCGAATGAAAACAGGAACGCCTCCGCGTATTGATGGTCGTTCGTTAGACTATTCCAAAATGGAAGTTCAGCATGGCGATGAACAACCCAATAAATTCTCGTATTTAAACGTCGATCAATTCGGCTTTAAGGTAGAACGTAAGGATGCGTTCAATAACGGCCCAGAAGGTCAAATTCCGTGCTTTGTGACCTATACTAATGAAGATGTGCATGAAATACTTCGTACCGGTTTTGAAAAATCGCCCATGTTTTCCGGAAGAATTCAAGGTAAAGGACCAAGATATTGCCCAAGTATAGAAGATAAAATTACACGCTTTGCGGAGCGTGATCGCCATCAGATTTTTGTTGAACCCGAAGGTTGGAATACTGTTGAAATTTATGTCAATGGTTTCTCTACTTCTCTTCCCGAAGATGTTCAATACAAAGCATTGAAAAAAATTCCTGGCTTTGAAAATGTAAAAATGTTCCGTCCTGGTTATGCCATTGAATACGATTATTTTCCGCCTCAACAATTGCATTTAACTTTAGAAACAAAGTTAGTGCAAAACTTATATTTTGCCGGTCAGATTAACGGAACAACAGGTTACGAAGAAGCTGCTTGTCAAGGTTTAATGGCTGGAATAAATGCCCACTTAAAAGTAAATAAAAAAGAGCCGTTTATCTTACAACGCTCCGAAGCATACATCGGAGTTTTGATTGATGATTTGGTAACCAAA
>CANFLQ010000127.1 GCA_947447995.1 Bacteroidota bacterium
CAAAATGGCATCATCAACATTAAAAATGAAAAGTGGAAAAAAGATTTTTCTATGTTGGATGAGAACGGAACAGCTTATGTAGATAGTCAATACTCCAAGGCATATCTTCGGCATTTGGTGCACTCTCAGGAATTGTTGGGAGCTCAAATTGCAAGTATTCATAATCTGGCTTTTTATTTGTGGTTGGTGGGCGAAGCTCGTAATCAAATCATGAATGGAACATTTAATGAGTGGAAAAATAAAATGGTAAAACAGTTGGATCGTAAATTGTAAAGGCTATGAAAACAATAGACACTTATATCATTAAAAAGTTTTTGGGGACATTTTTTTTCTCAATGGCGCTTATCATTTTGATTGTAGTGGTGTTTGATGTTTCAGAAAAAATTGAAGATTTTATTCAGAAAGAAGCTCCAATCAGAGCAATTATCGTAGATTTTTATTTCAATTTTATCCCGTATTTCGTTAATCTGTTTAGTCCGCTTTTTACATTTATTGCAGTAATTTTATTTACCTCAAAAATGGCAAGTCGTACCGAAATTGTTGCCATTTTATGTAGCGGCATCAGTTATCGCCGATTGCTTTTTCCGTATATGCTTTCCGCAACTGTTATCGCTTTATTATCCCTGTATCTTAATAATTTTATTATACCTCATGCCAATAAAAAACGCATTGCTTTTGAAGATACCTATATCCGTAACACGTTTTACAACAGGGACAGAAACATACACATACAAATAGCTCCGGGTAATTTTGTGTATCTGGAACGGTATAGTACCGAAGAAAATACCGGATACCGATTTTCAATTGAAAAATTTAAAAAAGGCGAATTGTATTATAAACTATTGGCAGATAATATTCATTGGGATAGCGTAAAAAGCAATTGGATTATCAATAATTATTATATCCGTAATATTAATGGTGTTAAAGAAACCATTAGAAAAGGAGCCAGAATTGACACAACGTTGGCTTTTACTCCTAATGAATTTGGTAGAAAAGAGTATACTATTGAAACAATGGATTATTATCAGTTAAATAATTACATTGAGTCGGAACGATTGAAAGGTTCTGATAACATTGAATTATTTGAGATCGAAAAATACCGACGCATAGCATTCCCCTTTGCAACATTTATACTTACACTTATTGGTGTTTCAATAGCCAGCAGAAAAGTGCGTGGCGGAATAGGTATGCACATAGGGCTGGGACTCTTAATCAGTTTTACTTTTATTATGTTTATGCAGGTAAGTACTACATTTGCTGCCAGTGGCTTCGTTTCTCCTCTTGTAGCTGTTTGGATACCCAATGTTTTATTCAGTTTTTTAGCGTGGTATCTTTTGAGTAAAGCGCAAAAGTAGTTTTAGTTCAAAGTTGAGAAAATAGTTTAAAGTTCAAAGTTAGAAAGTCCAAAGTTGTATCGCCTCTTGCTAATATTTTACTATTACTCCTTGTAGGGCTTCAGGTTATATTTTTAACCACATAGAAACATAGTTTTAAGGAGTCGTATTGTATAGTTTTGCAAAAGTATAATTCACAAGCGGAACATAGTTTTGAAGCTTCGCTTCATGAATTCTATGTAAAAAATTTATTTTTCTATTCTTACCTTTTTTTAAGCACAACTATGTTTCTATGTGGTTAAAAATTTCCATTAAGTTGAATCAATAATCTATACAAAGTACTTCAACTTTAAACTTTCTAACTTTGAACTAGATAATCCAAACAAAACAATCCTTAAAATAATCTTTTAAATTAGGTTGGTTTTTAAAGATGCCGTAAACAGTTGATCCGCTGCCACTCATGGCTGCATAGCTTGCTCCCAATGAATACAGTTGCTCTTTTATTTTTTTTATTTCCGGAAATTGAGGGAAGATGGAATCTTCAAAATCATTATGAATAAACTCTTTCCATTGTTCTATTGGTAAATTTACAATGTCATTTTCTAATGAACGAGCAGCTTGTTTTGGAATTACACCACTATAGGCTTTAGTTGTGTTAATATGGATATTTGGGTACACTAATGCAATATGATAGTTACTTAAATCAAGTCGGATAGATTCAAATTCATCTCCTTTCCCTTCAGCAAAAGCGGGTTTATTGCTCACAAAAAAAGAGCAGTCGCTACCCAACTGACGGGCATATTGGTGCATTTCGCCCCAAGCAAGTCCAAGTTCAAATTTATCATTCAATAAACGAATAAAAAAAGCAGCATCAGATGATCCTCCGCCCAGTCCGGCACCAATAGGAATATGCTTATGTAAATGAACTTTTACAGATGGTAATTGGTAGTCTTTAGCAATAAGGTGGTATGCTTTACAGCATAAATTATCATCAGGGTTACCAGGGATTTCAATTCCAGAAGAAGTAAAAATAATTCGCTCTTTATGGTTCGTCTCTCTATTCTCAATCACTTCCAACGCATCACATAAATTAACAGGATAAAAAACGCTTTCAATGGAATGAAAACCATCTTGTCGTTTTTTGATAATATTGAGTCCAATATTTATTTTGGCGTTGGGGAATGTGAGCATATTTGTGATTTGTTAGACAACATTTCTAAAACGAAGTTCGCAATTTTTTTAACTGTTTAAATTTATTTTTCTTTAGCTACTTTTTTTAGTCTAATTACTTCACCTTCTAATACCTTAATGTACTTTTCTTTGTAATCATCTGTATAAAAGTGCATTGTTTCAGCTTTAGCTCCTAAGCCTTGAACTAAATGATTGTTAGATACATTGAATATTTGTGAAGCATCAAAATTAAGAATTTGAGATAAATCAACGGATAATACCTGTGCTATTTTTTGTACCCTAGAAATGGTAAGGTCAATTTCATTTCTTTCTATTTTACTATAATTGCTTAAACTCATATTTAAGTCCGAAGCCATTTGTTCACGTGTTATATTTTTTAATTCACGAAACTTTTTAATATTATCACCTATGTTTTTCATAGCGACTAAAGTAGTAAAATAATCATATAAGTAGCAAATAAGTCTTTATGAATGTGATTGAGTGATTTAATAATGGCTCTCTTTGTTTTAAATAAATTCTAAATAACTACCCCCCTTAAAAACTTTTAAAAATGAAAAACAATAAACAGTACCTAATGGCGTTGTTCTTATTTGCAACAATAAATACTTTGTTTGCACAAATGAATAACTGGATAATGCCGCCCAAAAAATTTAATATGACAACCGCAACACCAACTGCAACAACCCTTTCTAGTGGGCCATACTCTGTTGCCAATGGTGCTTATGATAATGCAGGCAATCTTTTATTTTATGCTGTAGGTGGCAGCATATATAGCTCCTCAAATACGTTTATTGATTTTTTACCGGGGTATAACTTTAGTAGTGATAATTCTTGTGGTGCTCGATATTCTTTTTTAAGGTCTGAAATAGCAATTGTGCCAATACCTGGCACTTGCAAGCAATATTATGTTATATATTCAATGGCAAATTTTTATGTTGCAACTGTGCTATATATAAAAGTAAATTGTTCGGGAGCAACGCCTGTTATTACTTATAACGGTACAATTACAACGGACTGCACTTCTTCTCCCATTAAAAAACAAGGCTTTTTTATTGGTTTTGCAGGTGGTTCTTATGGTGGAGGACTTGCCGTATCAAAAGTATATACAGGTAGCGGTTCTACTGCAAAACGTTTTCTTTTTTTAGTAGGAGGCGGAGTAACCAAATGTGATATTTCTGCATCAGGTATAAGTGCTCCTAGTTCAGTTGTTTCGTCTGCGGCTTTAGGTTTAGATGATTATGCCGATTTTGACGTGTTTGAAACAGAGCTCTCCTGGGGGGCTAATAAATTGGCGTGGTCGTCTAATAATGGTATGGTGCATGTAATTGGACTTAATTCCTCTGATGGCGGCTATGCACAAAATTCTCTTCAAAACTATTCATTAGCTGGAGCAAAAGGGATAGAATTCGATAATTCAATAACAACTACCCCTAAATTGTATGTGTCATGTACTGCAGGTGTAAAACAAATTTTAACACTTACTCAAGCCACTTCCGCAGTGGCAACAAGTACTTTCGATTTAACCAATACTTATTTGGAGTATGGTAAAAACAATAAAATATACGGTATATCGCCTGTATATAATACTGATGGTACCGTAGCAAGCTCCAGTTTGGTAGGTATTGATGTATCTACCAATGCCATTACGTCCATTAGTACAGGTACGGGTTCAAGTGCAGTAGATTCTCGTTTTGCATTAGGCAATACAGGAGTTAAGGTATTTACTATGCCCGATCAGGTTGATGGGGAAAATTATAACGATTTTAATGGAATACCTTCCCTTACAATAAGTAATTTTAAATTAAACGGTAATTTAAAAACAGGTACTTGCAGTGCAGGTGGTTTAAGTAATTATTGTCAAAATGCTGCCATTACCTTTGTACCAACTTATGCAGGCGGCACTCCTAGTGCATATAAGTTTGATATACAAGCATTAAGTACTTGTGCTCTTACAACAGCAACAGGTAAAATTAACTATCATGGTGCTTGGACTACAGGCGTACCAGCTACTAATTTAGATTTGCGCACGCTATCCGATGCCGCGGGTAAAAATTTGAGTAACTCAACTGCAGGATATGTAAGAGTTACCTATAGTGTACAAGATGCTTGCGGTAATATAACTACCTATACGCAGGACATTAACATGTACGTACCTATACCTCCTGTACTTGTTTTGGAAATATACAACTATGCCACTCCTCAAATTTATTTATCGGCTCAAACTAACATAGCATCTCCTGCTATAGTGGGCGCATCTTCTATCGGATACCGCATTAATAATAGTACAGGTACAATCACTTCTTTAACTGTTGTGGTTGATGAGGTAACAAGTACCGGCACATTGGTTAAAAATATTTACAATACTACCACTTCGGTAAATGGTGTAAGTAGTTTAACGTACGAAAATTTAAACTATTATTGTGTAAGCCAATCGCTTTGGGGTGCAAACATACCATTAGATACATGTAATGTTACTGGTTCGGATGGTTATTTTAGTTATACCAATGGTTTGTTTTCGTACAACAAGTATTTTAAATTAACTGTAACAATTGCTAATCAATGTGGTTCAGCCACTAATTACAGTTATTTAAAAGTAAATAGCAGAGGTAAATCATTAACCGAAACTACTCCTGCTATTGTTGAAAGTGGAAAGGTTGCTTCGGATGTTGCCATATATCCAAATCCAGCTACTGATAATTTAACCATTGAAATTAATGCTGCCATTGACGATTATTATACCATAACAATTATTGATGTGTTAGGTAATCAGGTATTATCAATGTCATCAACAAAAGTAAATCAAGGTAGTTTTAAAAAAGTTTTTGATATTTCAACATTATCATCAGGTGTTTATACGTATCACATAAAATCAAGTACAGTAAATCGTACCGGAACAATTATTAAAAATTAAAAACAATAAACCCTGTTATTGCTAATTTTGCAATAACAGGGTTTTATTTTGTGTATAATGCAAAACAAATTTTTAAATTTTATATTATTTCTCTCATTCTTCTTTTTTGTAAATGAGGTTGAAAATAAATTATACGCACAAAATTTAGTAAAAAACCCTTCCTTCGAGAATTATATAAAATGCCCAAGTACAACTTTACCTATTGATTCGTCTGTAATCGATTGGGAGTTTAAATTTGGCGGCTCATTTTATAATGCTTGTTCATCATTTTATGACAGTGTTCCTTTAAATGAATGTGGATACCAATTAGCTCATACAGGTAAAGGTTATGCTAGTATATTGGTTTATTATTATAATTTTAATAATCCTAGTTGGAGAGGTTATCTTGAAGGACATTTTTTAACTGAATTAAAAAAGAATTCTTTCTATTGTATTTCATATTATGTAAGTAATCGTGATAAATGTTCCGACGCTGCTATAAAAAATGTAGATGCTAATATTAGTGATACGCTTTTATATTATAATAACGGATCGCAATTTAATTTAAAAAATATTAACCCTCAAATAAAATCTCCCCAAATATTAACTGATAGTGTCGGTTGGACGATGGTTTCGGGCATATATAAAGCCCATGGAGGCGAAAAGTATATTACTATAGGTAATTTTTTATCCGATAATGAAACTACCTTCATATCTTATAATTCACCCAATCCTGGACAAGCAAGTTATTATATTGATGATGTAAACGTATCACCAATTAATTTAACTGCACCCAATATTGGTAAAGATACAGTTGTATGTAAAAATGCTTTGCCCTATATGTTACATGCCCCTGTTGGTTATGATACTTACCTGTGGAGTAATGGTTGCACAACAGAAAGCCTTGCTGTAACTATACCTGGTAAATATTATGTAACCTGCGGTGTAACAGGTTGCGGAACAATAAACAGCAACGCTGTTAATATTAGTTTACGCAACAGCCCAGTACTTAATTTAGGCAACGATACTATGTTGTACAAAGGCAAAAGTATTGTACTTAAAGCGCAGTTGGGCTTTACATCCTATTTATGGAATACAAAAGCTATAACTCAAAATATTACAGTAAAAAATTCAGGTTGGTATAGTTTAAAAGCAACAGACGTTTGTAGTATTCAATTGGATTCGG
>CANFLQ010000128.1 GCA_947447995.1 Bacteroidota bacterium
ATTATGACGAATATGTTATCAAATTTCAATTTGTGTATTAACAAATTGTTTTAGTTCCGGAAAAAACAAATTAAACTCCTGATCAAATTCCTGATAATATTCCCTTAAATCGTTAATAGCATGCTCCATATTGGATTGAAAGCTTGCCCTACTCGCCATTCCGCTTAATACCTTTTCTATCCCTTCTAATTTTGAATAGGCAAATAATATATCGTGTTGCAGCATGTATTTTGTAAAATCTACCGATTTTTCGGGTAGTACGTCGTGATTACTTTTTATTATCTGATAAACATTTTGAGTGAACTCCTTCAACCCCACATGGGAATAAGTATTCCAGTTAATTGCTAAATAATGATCGTAATAAATATCAACGATTACACTTGCATACTTCTTATATTTCTCTCGTAAGCGTTGTTTACTTTGCTTTACAATGGGATGAGAATCGGTAAACGTATCAATTTTCCGATGCAAAATAATACCCTTTTGAATTTCGGGAGAATAGTTTAACAACGCACTTCCTTTTACCGAATCAGCAATATAATTACCGATGATTAATCCTTCAGAATCGCCAGCCAGATATAGGTGAGATAAAAAATTCATTTATAACGTCTTTGCTTTATTCCAATGTATGTCCATCTCCGCAAGGGTCATATCACTTAATTGTTTGCCAGATTTGGCTGCTTCACTTTCCAGATATTGAAAACGCTTGATAAATTTTTTATTTGTTTTTTCCAAAGCATCTTCCGGATTAATTTCCATAAAACGAGCATAATTTATCAATGAAAACAATACATCCCCAAACTCACCTTCCATTTTTTCTTTGGACGCGTTAGTATCTACTTCGTGTTTAAATTCAGCCATCTCCTCCTCCACTTTTTCCCATACCTGGCTTTTGTTATCCCAATCAAAACCAACAGCACGTGCTTTTTCCTGTATGCGCGACGCTTTTACCAATGCCGGCAAAGAACTGGGAACACCCGACAATACGGACTTATTACCTTCTTTAAGTTTTAATTTTTCCCAATTTTCTTTCACCTGTTGTTCGTTCTCAACCACCACATCACCATATATATGTGGATGACGATGAATCAATTTCTCGCATAGGGAATTGATCACATCAGCTATATTAAAATCATTGGTTTCGGAAGCTATACGCGCATAAAATACAATGTGTAATAAAACATCGCCCAACTCCTTTTTGATATTTACCATGTCTTTGTCAAGAATAGCATCGGCTAGTTCATACGTTTCTTCAATAGTAAGATGGCGCAAACTTTCAATGGTTTGTTTTTTATCCCAAGGGCATTTTTCGCGCAATTCATCCATAATTATCAATAATCGCTCAAATGCTTTTAATTTTTCCTGCATGTTTTTTTTATTAAAATTTAGTTCCGAATGTACGAATTAAACTGCATTTATAATCTGTTTTATTGCGCAATCGTTTGTAAAAGAATTGTATTTTAAGCCGATAATTTTGGTAAATTTGCAACCTTTAATTTTAAATTAAAATGCCCGGAATAAAGAAATATATTATTGTTTTTCAAATAATTGCCTTTCTATTGAATTCTGATTTTGCAAAAGCGCAAGTTCAAAATTCACCAAAAGAGGATTTTATCCTTTCGGCACAAGGGCATGCCGGTTATATAATTGAGCACCGTAACAATATGGGCAACCTTATTAAAGGTCATATTTATGGAGTTGAACTGAATTATATTTTTAAAACTAACGGTTGTAAAACCTGGCATCAGGTATATAAATACCCCGAACTAGGGCTGTGTTATTTGCATATATATTTATCTAACCCAACTCAACTGGGTAATTTAGAAGCTTTTTACCCCTATACCAATATTAGATTAAATAAAATTAAACATAAAACTGCCTTAAATTTACGTTTAGCAACAGGGATTTGTTATGTTACCAAACCCTTTGATCGAATAACAAATCATCAAAACGAAGCCATTGGTTCCCACCTAAATGCTTTTGTAAATTTACGTTTAAGTACTTCTACTATGCTTACAAAAGCTTGGCGATTGGATGCCGGTGCAGGATTAAGTCATGCTTCCAACGGAGCCTACGAAACACCAAATTTGGGATTAAATATGGTTACAGTTAACTTAGGTTTAGGGTATGTTTTTGGCAATCAAGCCTGTACTTATATTGTGGATAGCGTAAAACTTCCTGTTCAAAAATGGCAAACTTCGGTATTGGGAGTTGCCGGAATAAAAGAGTTGGAAGATCCCGGAGGAAAAAAATACGTAGCCTTTTCGTTACAGGGCAATGTATTAAGAGGATTAAATTACAAGAACAGCTTAGGCGGTGGGCTGGAAGTTTTTTACAATTCTTCCACCAAACAACGTTGGGCGGCTGACTCTATTTATACATCCAAGCCATCAGATATTATTCAAGCAGGAGCTAAAATATGCTATGCTTATAATTTCCACAAACTCTCTTTTCCTGTTGAGTTTGGCGTTTATTTTTATAAAAAACAACCTGTAAATGGTATCTTTTTTCACAGGATAGGTTTCCGTTACATGCTCACTAAACATTTAATTGCCAACTTTACACTGCTTACCCATTTTGCCAAAGCTGATTATTTTGAATGGGGTTTGGGATATAGGTTTTAGGGGATGAGTAAATTGCAAACTAAACGCATCAATTTGAAAGTAAATAAACACATACCTGTAATTATTGCAACAATGCTCATTCTTGTTGTTTTTCATTCGTGCAAACGAGAAAACATGTGTGATTGCATTAAACGTACCGGACCTATTGTTACTCAACAAAGACCACTTAACGGCTTTGATGAAATATTTGTAGAAGATAATTTAGATGTATTTATTACACAAGATTCGGCTTTTGAAGTGGTGGTAGAAGCCGGAAAAAATTTACGTGGAATGATTATTACAGAAGTTATAGATGGCACTTTATACATTAAAAATAGCAATAGATGTAACTGGGCAAGAAGCTATAAGGAACCTCATAACATATATATTAAAATGCCTGTTATAAAATATATCACTTCCAATGGTACTGGAAATATTAAAAGTTTAAATACAATTACTACTGATAGTTTTGAAGTAAGAACTGAAAATTCGGGAAATATTGAATTAACGGTAAACAATTATTTGGTAACCTCTCATATACATGGTGCTGGCGACCTGACATTACATGGTACAACCAAGCAACACCTTTGTGATATAGGAAGTACGGCATTTTTAAAATGTAAAGATTTACAAACAAAACATACTGTTTTGCAAACTCTTTCAACTGGATTATCTTACGTAAATGTAAGCGATAATTTTGAATGTAAAATTGAAGAGTTAGGGGATGTTTACTGTTATGGAAATCCCAAAACAGTTGAAAAAAAAATGAGTGGTAAAGGGCAATTGTTTTTAAATCAATGAAAATAAAACTAAAAGAATTACGAA
The DNA here is from genome assembly GCA_947447995.1 of Bacteroidota bacterium. Lineage (GTDB taxonomy): Bacteria > Bacteroidota > Bacteroidia > 2-12-FULL-35-15 > 2-12-FULL-35-15 > 2-12-FULL-35-15. Next base: position 3,429 of record CANFLQ010000128.1, read on the forward strand.
TTTACTTTTTAGGAAGACTTATTGTTTTTTGGATGTTGCTTTTTGCCTTTTACAGGCTATTTTTTATCATTTACCACCATACTAAAATTCCTGATGGGCAACATTCCGACACCGTATTAAGTTTTATTTATGCATTACGATTAGACCTTTCCACAGCCTGTGCCGCTGCTATGGTACCATTTATTTTGTGGACATTTCAACAGTTTTACAAACGTAAGTTATTTCACACGCTCAATAAAATTTTTAATATTACATGCATTATTGTAATAAGTATTTTAAGTTTTGCCAATTTAAAAATGTATGGCGAATGGGGTACTCCACTTAGTGCAAGAGCCTTCGGGTATTTATTATATCCTAAGGAAATACTAACCTTTATTTCTGTATGGTCAATCTTATTATTATTAACCATTTGTGCAATATTTATATTTATTGCCATTAAAGCCTACCAAAGATTTGTTAAAAATTTTTCCTATACTATCGAAAACAAAAAATTAAAGATTGCCTATATTGTTATGTTACCTGTTTTACTGGTTATAGGATACAGAGGAGGTTTACAATTGGCGCCCATCAATGAAAGTGCTGCCTATTATTCAAATTTACAAATCAATAATCACATTGCGACCAACAACATTTGGTATTTAGCACATAGCTTTGTAGATGCTAACGATTCAAAAAACCCTTATGAGTTTATGGATGCCGCTAAAGCAAAAGCTACTACCAATGAACTATTTCAAACACCAAGCGATAAAACGCTTGTTATCACCAAAAGCACTCAACCCAATATTGTAATTATTGTGTTGGAAAGCTGGACTGCCGACATCATCAAAAAACTGGGTGGCGAAACCGATGTAACTCCACATTTTGATGAATTATGCAAAGATGGATTACTGTTAACACAAATGTACGGCAGCGGATACAGAACGGATCAGGGATTGGTTTCCATTTTAAGTGGCTTTCCGGCGCAACCTAATAATTCAATCATTACAACACCCAGCAAATCAGAACAACTACCATCGTTAAATACAGAGCTTGAGAAAAAAGGCTATCAATCGTCTTTTTATTATGGAGGCGAAATAGAATTTGCCAATATGAAGTCGTACTTATTAAATACACATTTTGCAAAAATAATTGACAAATACAATTTTAAAGGTAGTGAGTTAAACAGCAAATGGGGTGCTCACGACGAATATGTTCTTAAAAGACAATTGAATGAAATGGCAACCGAAAAACAACCTTTCTTTTCGGTTGTATTAACCTTAAGCACTCACGAACCTTTTGAGGTAACTATGCAAACACCTTTTCATGGTACAGAAGAGGCGGAACGTTTTAAAAAAGCTGCCTATTATACCGACTATTGCTTATATACCTATTTTACTGAAGCTAAAAAACAAGCCTGGTACAACAATACCTTATTTATTTTGGTTGCCGATCACGGTCACCGATTGCCTAAAAACAGGAATATGGATTTTCCGGAAGGCAGAAGAATAACAGCCATGATAACCGGCGGAGCTTTGGTGGACAGCTTAAGAGGAAAAACCTTTGATAAAATTTGCAATCAAAACGATTTACCTGCAAGTATTTTAAAACAACTGAATTTGCCCAACGATAAATTTACTTGGAGTAAAAATATATTTAATAAAAATGTTAAACAGTTTGCATACTACTCCAACGAAAATGCCGTTGGATGGGTAACTCCGCAACAAAATATTATTTATTCATTTGATTCAAAAAAAGTGGAAGAGGTACAAGCTAAAACCCAAACAAGATTAAATGATACCCTTTTAACACAGGAAAAAGCCTATTTACAAACCATGTACAAACAATATTTAGATTATTAATAATGTTGAATCGCAGCGTTTTTATTTTTTTTGATAGAGCTTTACCCCACAGTTGATCCCATCTGAAACAGAGGTAGGTACATAGCAACCAGTATTACAGCTACCAGTATTCCCAAGAAAATAATCATTACAGGTTCTATCAAACTTCCTAATATGCTGGTCTGGTGTTCAACTTCATCGGAATACTGTTTTGACAATCTAGAAAACATTTTATCCATTTGGTTTACCTCTTCTGCAACCTTTAAAAGTGAAATCATACGTTTATTGTAAATACTGAATTTAGATAAACTGGTATGCAGGGAATCGCCTTTAAGAATGTCTTTTTTTACTGTATCCAATGATACCTCTATTGGGTAAAAACCAATCATTTTTTGTACCAGATCGATAGCTGTGATTAAGGGTATTTTGGCCGCAATCAACAAATTCATGGACTGACAAAAACGAGCAAGATAAATTTTACTTATCATGTCTTTTAGAATAGGAGTTCGTAAAAGCACTTCAGCACTTAATTTCCTGAACCATATTTTTTGTCGGTTGGTGTAAAAAAAAACAATGAGCCCAACTATCAATACTATGAAATAGAAGGAGTAATTAGAGAATACATCAGATGCACGAATAATGAGTTTTGTAAAATAGGGAAGCTCCCCCTTAAAACGTTTGAATACATCTGCAAACATAGGCACTACAAACTTTAGCATAAAAAAAATTGCCCCAAAAGAAGCGACAAAAACAATAAGTGGATAAGATAATGCACTAATCAATTGTCGTTTTTGCTGAATTTTTTTAGAAAAGAAAATGGAAAGCTCTTTTAATATATCGTTTAATTGTCCGCTTTCTTCGCCAATTTGCAGGCTATAAAATTCATAAGGAGTAAACATGTTGGTTTCCTGTATTGCCTTTGAAAGACTTGACCCAGCAATAACCTCGATTCTTATTTTAGAAAATAAAAGTTTATCCTTTTCTTTTTCCTGCTCTTCTTCTATCAACTCCAAAGCCGAACAAATATCTACACCTGCCGAAAATAAAATATGTAATTCAGAATAAAAGGATTCTTTTTTTTTGTCGCTGAAACCTGATGAGAATAAAGAAATATCTTTATTTAAAAAATCAAGTGCAGCAGG
>CANFLQ010000129.1 GCA_947447995.1 Bacteroidota bacterium
AAATTTAGTACGTCATTGCGAGGAACGAAGCAATCTAATACAATACTTTGGTTGAGATTGCTTCGTTCCTCGCAATGACGAGTTATGTAATTAGTAAATGAATAAAAAAGAACAGCTATAATACCTTAACTTGTATAAAGTCTATTATAAATAAATTATTTGAGGTTGATTTTTATCTAGATTCAAACTTTCTTTGCAAAAATTAAAATAGCTGTTTATTTTTTCATTTATTTTTGCTTCGCCCAATTCTTCTTTTACTTCTTTATTTATGTAAATATTGGTTTGAAAAATAATATCTTTTCTATTGGCAATATTCAAATAAACAGGGAGTTCGTTGGCAATAAAAAGCGGAGTTGGTAATGTTTCTATTTCTTTAGAAATTCTTTTTACAGCGTAAGCCGACAGATAAATATTTATTTCCACTTTTTGCTTTACCTTGATTGGATATTCCGCAAAATGCTCGCGTATCACTTTTTTATCGTACACGTATTCCGATTCACGTGAAGGGTTTGATAAATACTTTTTTAATGCAGGTGAATCTGCAAAATCGGCTACTCTGCTAGATATCAATTGACTTTCGGCATTACAACCATAAAAGAAAAAACAATCGTCTGGTTTAGTCGTTTTCTTATTCAAGTTTTCTTTTAATTGAGCAATCAATTCGGCACTTAACGAATTGGCGTTACTTCCATCGCTATTGTCTACAAAATAAAAAGTGATGGTATTGTATTCTTTTACATCTTCAAATTTGTTGGCATAACTTTTTGAGAATAGAATAAGGATGAAGGATAAAATTATTTTTGTTTTCATTGTATTTTATTTTATTTTAAACTGTTTTAGTTTTTAGTTATTTCAAAACCTCTCAGGTTTACATTCAATTTTATTGACAGCTATAACGCTTAATTGTACAATTTCCTTTCTTTTGCTTTTCTAAAACCACACTCTTTAGCGTCATTGCGAGGCACGAAGCAATCTAAGACTACCCTATTCTTTATTTGAGATTGCTTCGTACCTCGCAATGACGTAGGTTATTTAGCATATCGCTTCTTATTTTTTTATTACCATTATTGTTATTTCAGTTATTGGGCCATCTTTAATGGATCGTACAATATTTTTTACAAGCAATACTTTATAAGGTTCGCTGGATACCAATTGTGTTTGTTTAAAATTTTCGAGTTTCCGTTCTATTTGCTGACTGCCATCAATAATAATAACTTTCATAGTTCGAGCTGTTCCTGTTTGCGAAACTATTTTATCACGCCAACGATTACCTGCATTTTCATCTTCGCTTGCTAATGCGTTTGCTATGGAAATAAAATTGGTTTCAAAATCGGAGTCGGACATGTATTTAGATGCTTTAGTTACAGCCTTAGCAGGAGCTGCCACTACAACAGGTTTTGGTGCTGGTTCGGGTGTATACGTTTGCATTTCGGGTTGTACCATTATTTCAAATGAGGTATCGCCTTGTATATATTTGCCTCTAACCATAAGTATTATGGTATACCTTCCTGCTCTTTTAAATGTAGGAATAAATGATTTGCCACTTTCGCTACCGTTAATCCCTTCAATTTCCCATGTCCAAGCGGTTGCTTCATTGGTAGCATCTGTAAATACTGCCGGTTCATTCACATGTATTTCGGCAGGATAATTAAATTGAAGTTGTACGGTTTCCATTTTACGGTTGGTAGCAATTATAATTTCTTTTTCAGAAAAACAATCTTCATCTGTTGATACTTTTACTTTGTATGTTGCTGCCGAATCGTATTTATGAATAGGTTCTTTGCCTGTTTCAAATACCGAACTATCACCAAAACTCCATGTTAATTCTTCGTTGGATTCTGAAACAACTTTAAACTTCACAAATTCGCCTTGCATGGGATGTTCCGGAGAAAACACAAAATCAACAGGCACACATTCCTTATGAAACGCTTTAACCAACAATAAAACCAACGCTAATAAAACAGTTGAAAACAATGTAATGATTACCCTTTTATCCATTTTAATATTATTTTTAAATTAAAAATTTCAGTCCGTTTAAATCTTACCGCTAACTGATTATTTCAACTAATTAACAGGTCGCTCCTACGGAGCTAAATTTATTGTGTAATCTTTATTTCTACAAACAGTTTGCTCCTCTGGAGCTTTCAAAAAAATACTGACACATATTTCGACAAGCTCAAAATGACGCTCACACACACTACTCTATTTTAACCCTATCATTAAACCAACATTAAGCCCCATTGCTGTGAGTTTAGATTTTGCACTGCTATCGTAAATAGAATGAAAATCAGATCCATCCGATTTATCAATGATCTTATAATTTTTATCGTCGGCTTTATTTTTTAAATTGGCAGCATAAATATATGCAACACCAAATTTAACAGCCCATTTAGGTTTTATTTTATAAATTAAATCAGCTCCTACATTAAGCGCAACTCCATTTCTTGGTTTAACTTGCACAGTTGCAATGGGCACGCTTTTTTTGTATGTAAAATCATATCCGTTAGCTTCCAAATAACTTAATAAAGTAGGGCTATTTGGATTATACATGTGTCCGTTTATATTATCGTTCACAATAAGCAAATCGGTTGAATTATTTAACTTATCGGTTGGTGAGTAGGTATAATCTGCATTATAAATACCTTCAATTGAAATGTTGTAATCATACGTCGATGTTGTTTTAACCATCATATATGATACGCCTGCACCTAATTCATACGCCCATTTTTGGGAGAGTACGCCTTTGTATTTAAACATTACAGGGATATTAATAATGTTATAAGATAATTTTTCGTTTGCCTGATTGAGTGTAACAATTCTACTGTAATGGTCTCCGCTTTTGTCTACTCCATCAAATACATATTTTGCATTTTGTATTTGATAATTGGCATTGTACGCCATGCTTGCAACACCAATGGAGATGGACTTATTTGTTTCTTTTTTTCCAAAATAATACGCGATGCTTGCATTAAATCCAAAGCCTAATTTAATTCCAGGATTTACTATTTCGCCCATTTTAGATGCACCTTTATTGATGCTGGTATATCCTCCCAATTGCTCAAAATTGCCGGGCATTGTGATTGTATTTTTGATAAATTGAGGTCCTAAAGCAACTGCAAATACAAAATTCCCAACACGTGTAGAATCCTTCACTTTTTTCACAACAGGTTTTTCTTCCGCTTTAACAATAACAACTTCTGGTTTTGGTGTTGGTTTTACTTCTGGCTTAGGTGCTGTAGTTACTGGTTTTGTTGGCGTTGGTTTAACAACAGGCACTTCTACTTTTGCTACAACCGCTTCCGGTTTGGGTGTTGGTTTAACTTCAGGTGCTGGCGTTGGTTTTGGTTTAACAACAGGCGCTTCTACTTTTGTTACAACAGCTTCCTGTTTGGGTGTAACTTTAGCAAGTACAATTTCTTTTTCAGGACAACCACCGCTTGCAATTTTACCAAAAACATCCGCACATTTATCTTTATCATCTGTTACACCATCTGCATCTTTATCATTCATTACTTTTAAATTGCTTGCAAGTGCTTCTACTTTAGAAATCTTAACAATTTTATTTTTAATACTAATAGTTAACACTAAAGTATCGTTGTTTTGAAGTTTTAGTCCTTTTGTATTGGTTCCTTCTATTTGCCTTTCCAGCGCCACTTTTACAAAGCCTTCATCAAAATTTGAATAACTTATATTTATTCGTTTGTTGTTTGTTAAAAGTCCTAAAGCAAAATCTCTGCTCAATTCATCAAAATAATCATTTTTTGATTTTGAACTTAGTTTGTATGGATTTTCTTTTGTTTTTCCAGCTTGTTTATCCATTGCTATTTGCTCATCAAACTCCGGGTGCATATCATCAAAAATAAGTGCATCAGCGGCAAATAATTTTTTATACTCTTTTAGTATTTTTTCGTTTTGTTTTTTTAAACCGGGTATTTCACTCAAGGTGTTTTTTGCCATATAGGCTTGTATCAAAGAATCAATTTGCGCGCTTATCCTGGCTTTATCTGCATTGCTGTATTTTTGAGCAAATACCATAAAGGGACTTATGATAATGACTAAAGTAATAATGTGTTTTTTCATGATATGTTTTTTATGCTTTTAAAAATTTATTTACGCTCAATTTACATTACAATTTGAAATTTACCTCCAATTATACTAAAATAAAAAGGATAGAAAATATAACTATCTTCAATACCATCAGAAAAAAACAGAGGCTGGTCGCCATTTTTATCCTCTAGGCATACCATTTTATTATTTAGAAAATATTTTATATTATAGTTCTCATAATTTACAGGCTCTACTTTTTTACCAAATAAATCTTTTAAAAAAAATAATTGACGCTCTAATTCATTCTCATAACTATCTTGATAAGATTTAGAAAACCCTTTCATTTTAAACTCCATCAAATTAAGTATTGCAAGTGTATCTTTGTTTTTAAAATATGAATTAAGTGTTTTATAAAGTGTAATAAGTTCTTCTTTATTTATTGAAATGCTATCAAGTTCGGTAAATATAGGATTGCTATATTGAAAATTAGCATCAAAATTCTCTGAGATCAAATATGTACTTAAGTTCACATTTTTTGATTTCTGTTTCAATTCTATGAAAGAGGTAGTTTCAATGTTTTTCAATATTTTATTTTTTGAAAATACCTTTCCAGAATAATTACCCTGACAAATATTCAATTTAAAATATGCTTTTAAGTTAAGTTCAGCTTTTCCAGACAAAGGAATTAATTTTATTTCAAGTTTATTTCTACCTCTCTTTACCCATTGGTTAATTGGCATGTCATAAACAATTGGCACATCAGCCAATTGAATATCAATTCTAATATCATTCAACCAAATCTCATAATTACATTCCGAACTGTTTATCTCAAATTGATAAATATCTTTCATAAGATTCTCAGAATGTACCAACGATAAATTTACACATACAATTAAAAATATTAATCCAATCGGTTTCATTATTAAACAGGCTATTAAATTTTTTATGGAATTGTTAGTATTTTATGCATCTGAAGCGTTATACTTATTTTGAAAAATCCACCTTAAATAAAAATAATTATCGAATGATTTTAAAACGCCCATCAATTTTTGAAATGTAAACGGGTATGAAATGTTGATTGCCATCTTCGTCTTCTCCTGAATAAATTAGCTCTTCTCCATTTGAAAGACTACAATACCATATTTTTTTATCCCAATATGGATGGTAAATAATCATGGAATTATCAAGTACATAATTTTGGGGCGGATATTTAAGTATGTAATTTTCTAAAAAATCAAAGCCGTAGTTAAGGTAAATATTTGAATCAATGTAAAATGCTTGAGCATATTGCCGAAGTTTAAATGCAAATTCTTCTTTCAAAAAAGTCATATTTTTTTCTTTAATGCTTTGAACAATTAGTTCGGTATATTTTTTTAATCCGGCAGTATCCTCCACAGCTTCAATAGAATTAAAAAAATCGCTAAAGTCAATTTGACTTTGATTATTCACCATATATTGAAAAGTGCCATAATGAGTAATCGTTTCCTCCTTCAGCACTTTTCCATTTTCAGGTGAAGAAATATCACCATTTTCATACACTTTTAGTTTCATTTCAACACTTATTTGCTGTTGAACTGGATAGGTAAGGTTTTCAAGAACAGGTATAATGTTAACTGTAATTTTATTATTTCCCTTTACAAGTCCAATATTCATCGGCGAAGCAAAATAGGATTTGAACTGGGCATTGAGTGCATAAAATGGAAATCCATTGATTTCTGCTTTAACTATACAATTTTGTGACGTTGTTTCGAGGTAATATACCGGATTGTTCATAGGAGAATATTTATTGGCATTTGAATTTATAGTATTGGTATTTACCTGACAATAGCCTATTTGCAAACAGCAAATGAAAAAAAACATAACGGAGTTAATTTTAAAATATTTCATTTAATTCAAAATTGTTGGTCTTTTTAGATTTCCTTAAATCCTCACCGGATAGCTATAAAATCATTTTTACTTTTATTATAATAAAAATAAGTTGGAATAAAAGTAGCATCATTTTTTTTGGCATTAAAAAAGAAAATACAAGGGTTATCCTCTACATCTTCAATACAAATTAGTTTACCATAGTTATATATTTTCAAACGAAGATATTTTTCTTGAAGTTTGAATATTTTATTATCTGGATTCTGATATTCTGATTCAATAATTTCTCTATCCTCTTTTACTCTAGTATCAAAATTTTCATAATATAACGCAGCATATTCATGTTCTTTGGACTCAATAAATTTAAAGTAGTCATCCAGCCTTTTATTCGACAGATAATCTTCGATTAAATAATATTTCTGAATCACCATTTTAA
>CANFLQ010000130.1 GCA_947447995.1 Bacteroidota bacterium
ATTTGTGTGCTTCGTGTCTTAGTGGTTTCCTTTTTCTAATCCCTTACTTCACAATTATTCTGCCTAAAAACGCATTGATAGAAACCTTTGCAATATCCAGTTGATGTTTCACTTGTTGCAATTTAATAATCTCATCATCGGTAGTACTCGCTTTCATTTTCTTTTCAACATCGTGCACCATAATTTCCAATCGTCTGCTTTTTAATGTATACAAGGCTTTCAGAGCAGATTTTTTTAAATCGTCTTCTTCCATGTTGGTATAAATACTATGTCTTTCCCAGTTTGCGAGTGCATACGGACTACTTATCAAATCTATCGTCAACAAACTGATAGCATTGTCTTCATGATTTAAAAAATATTTACTGTCCGGAATCTTATTATTATCAAGCTGAGTAACAAATTCGTTGTAAACATTTTTGTAAACCGCATTGTCCAGCACAATATTATCGTGTGTCAATTCGGCAATTATCAAATGAGCAATGTTACTTTCAACTTGAATGGGCCTTCCTTCATTATCTTCACTGTCCACCATTATTATTTTATCACCATAATTAATCAACAACTCAATAATTTTTCGTTCCTGATGATCCGTGCTAACAATAGCTTCTTCCTTTTTCTGCTCAACAGCTATTGCAGCTTCGTAGTTATTATTTTCGGGTGTTTGAGCGGGACTATTACTTTTTTCGTTAAATCGTTTGTTACGGATCTTGTTTAATTCACTCAACAAAATCTGTTCATCCATATCCATGATGCGGCTACATTCTTTCACATATACCGATCGGTAAATCGCTTCCGGAATCAAAGCAATACTTTGAACAATTTCTTTGATAAGTTCTGCTTTTTTAATGGGATCGTTTTTCACGTCCGCCATCAATAAATTTGTTTTGAAGGAAATAAAATCTTTGGAGTTTTCTTTGATAAAATTTTTCAACTCCTCGTTACTTACTCGTTTTGAGTATGAATCCGGATCTTCACCGTCGGGAAACAAAAGCACTTTAACATTCATCCCTTCTTCCAATATCAGATCAATTCCTCTGAAACTGGCTTTAATACCTGCACTATCGCCATCATATAAAATGGTAATGTTATTGGTAAACCTCCTGATAAGTTTTATTTGACCTACCGTTAGCGATGTTCCGCTGCTTGCTACCACATTTTCTATCCCCGCCTGATGCATGGAAATAACATCGGTATAGCCTTCCACCAAAAAGCAATTATCCTGATGAATGATTTCCTTTTTGGCAAAAAATATTCCGTACAATACATCACTCTTGTGGTAAATATCGGTTTCCGGAGAGTTGATGTATTTGGCAACTTTTTTATCTGTTCTCAGTGTTCTGCCACCAAAGGCAATCACACGCCCGGTAGCATTGTGTATCGGAAACATTACACGTCCCCAAAATCTATCCAGCAGTTTTGCTTCCTGTTTTACAGGTGGAGGTGTATCAATTTCTGTTGAAGCATCCGTATGCTTTTCCTCATTTTTATATTCAATTGTAAGCCCTGCTTTTACAAGGTATTCCAGTTTATAACCTGTTGCAATAGCAATATCGGTAAATGCACTGCGATGATTCAAATTGTATCCTAACTGAAATTTTTGAATGATATCGTCTCTAAATCCACGCTCTTTAAAATAGCCCAATCCAACCGATTTACCTTCATCGGTATTGTATAAATTCTCCGTAAAATGTTTTTGTGCAAATGAGGAAACTACGAATAAACTTTCTCTGTCGTTTTGCGATTGAAGTTGTTCAGGACTTTGTTCTTCCTCAACAATTTCAATGTTGTATTTTTTTGCCAGTTGACGAAGCGCATCGGGATAACTCATCAACTCTTTTTCCATCACAAAATTAACGGAATGTCCGCCTTTGCCACAACCAAAACATTTGTATATACCCTTGGCAGGAGAAACGTAAAAGGAAGGTGTTTTTTCGTCGTGAAACGGACATAGTCCAATAAGGTTAACTCCACGTTTTTTAAGCGTCACATAATCTCCTACCACTTCCTCAATTCTGGCGGCTTCAAAAATTTTATCTATGTCTTCTTTGTGTATCAAAATAGCGGGTAACTCTAGGCTAGTTAATAAAGCAAGGTTTTACTTTAGCTTTGCAGTAAAAATTGCCACTTGCTCTAAACTGTAACTGCACTTTGTAATTGTTTAGCGTAGCTCATTTTTTTTTCTGATATTTTTATATGTTTAAGCATTTGTTCTGCTACTTTTTCTACAACTTTAACGGGCACACTATTACCAAACTGTTGGTATGCTTGATTATCTGAAACAGGAATTTTAAAAGTATCTGGAAAACCTTGAAGTCTTGCAGCTTCTCTAGGTGTTAATTTTCTTGGGTTTTTTCCATTCTGAGCAACTAAAATTTCACTTCCATCTTTATAATATCTTGCAGAAATAGTATTTGTATATTCTGAATTTTCATTGACTATACCAAACCCAAAACCTTTTCCGTTTTCTTTGTTTGCAATTTTTCTACGTTGATGCCCTTCCCAAAGTTTGTCTGAAATTGTATATTTTTTATCGACTTTTTTTTCTAAAATATTCCCAACTTTTATAGGTTCATAAGTAGGTTTTGGAAACTCAAATTTTATAGAATTGTCTAAAAACCCAACAATGTAAATTCGCTCTCTATTTTGTGGCAAGCCAAATTCTTTGGCTTTCAGCACTTGATATTGAATGTTTTGATATCCAATTACTTTTAAATGTTCAATAATTGTAGCTAATGTTTTTCCTTTATCATGACCTTTTAATTGCTTTACATTTTCTAGTAAAAATGCTTGAGGTTTTTTATCGATTAAAATTCGTTCTATATCAAAAAATAAAGTCCCTCTTGTATCTGAAAACCCTTTTTTCAGACCTGCTTGAGAAAATGGTTGACACGGGAAACCTGCTAATAAAATATCATGCTCAGGAATAAGATTTTCATTTATTTGGGTAATATCTCCGTGTATAGAAAAATCGTTGAAGTTTTCTAAATAAGTTTGAGCCGAAAATTTGTTCCATTCACTCGTAAAAACACATTCAATATTATTTTTTGAGGCTTTTTCAAAACCTAAACGAATACCTCCTATACCTGCAAAAAGGTCAATTATTTTAATTTTTCTATTTGTTTTCATTCCAGAATTTTAGAATATTAGGGATTTCTTCAAATAAATATTTTTCAAAACTAATGATGTTTTTCATCGGTTTTAAACTTTCAGAGTTGGCAACCCAGTCGTAAGTAACCACAATAATATTATGGTTTGCCATTTCTTTTGCCTTGCTTTTTGGAATACTTTCGTCAGCAGTTAATAAATGTATTTCTGGAATTTTTGTTCGCTCAATTTCTTCTGCAACTTCTTGCCAACGCTCACGTAAAGAAGTTTTCATTGTGCCAATTATAGTTTTATTTCGCCTTTCGGCATAACATTGTACATTTGGCAAAATACTATCTACTTTCTTCCCTAAACCAAGGCTGTCAAAAGTCTTTCGCCCTACTTTACTTTGGCTGTCATATTCATAGCCTAAACTTTCGTATATTTTATAAATAATCGCTTCGAAACTCTTCCCCGCTCTTGAGCGTCTCGATTGAGTATTGCTTAATGAAAGTCTATAAATGTACGGAAATACACGTCCAGCATATTCTCCACAAATTTCTTTAATGCTTTCAATAAGTTCGTTACCTTTTTTATTTGTAATATTTTTATTGAGTAAAATCTCCAATATTTCTTTTGGTGTTTCTAAAATTTTATGCAAATCTCTCATCAAAATTGCGTTAAAATTTACTTCGTCCAAAAGATATTCTTGCCACACAATTTCTCGTAATTCAAAAATACATTTACTTACTTGTTTAGATTTTATTTGATTTAAAAATTTTTGATTATTCGTTAAAACCAAGTTAACAATTTCCTGAGAAGTCCGAATATACTTAATTCTATACTGTTTTATTAAGGTGTCAAATTTGTCTTGTTCCTCTTTAGGAATTTCTATAATTGCAGGGATGTAACCGATTGTATTCACTTCTTTATTTCCTTTTTATAAATTTAAACAAAATGGGTTATATAAATTAAAAATGGGTTATACCCAACAGGAATAACAGAACGCTAATTTACTAAAAATTGAGATAGGAAATTGAATTATTTGCGCGATAATCGGGTAATGCCTTTCAGGCTGCCTTCGTTATTCGGGTTAAGTAATAAGGATTTTTTGTAGTTGGCCAAAGCCAACTGTTTTTGTCCCATCAAACGATACGTTTCACCTAAACCATGGTAAACACTCCAACTCTCGGGAGAGCGATTTTCACTTAGTTTAAAGGCTTTGTAAGCTGCTTCGTAGTTTCGTACTTTCAACAACTGAAATCCAATATCGTTATAACCGTCATCTATCAAAGGCGATTTAATGGGACTCAATCCCGCCAATTCGGTCTTAACAACATTTACTTTATTGATAAAATAATCAAAAGGAATAGTTCCATCTATAAGGTCTGTTTCGTAACCAGATATACATTTTCCTAAATACGTACATTTGTCATAAGGCGCATACGCACAATTGGTATAACATTGCAACATGCGGTCACCTTCAATTAAATAAACAGTGTCATTGGGTTGCATCACCATTTTATCGAAATTACAAAATGCCGCTAATGCCAATTGAGAATAGTTTTGAGAAGCATTTTTAAATCCGCCATAACTGGTTTTCCAAACCGTTTGCATCAAATCCATACCCCCTTCGCATGGATTAATTTTTTTGATAACACCTGATAAATTACCTGCCCCTGCATGGTAAGCATGCAATACCAATAAACGGAAAAATAGGTCTGTTTCCCTGTATTGAACATGGGCGCTGTCAAGCATTGTTCTTACTTTTGGTATACAAATACGTGATAACAATCGAGAAGCACCTAAAGCTGATTTTTCAATGTCGGTGCGCTCGTCCACCGTTTTATTTACTTTTAAACCTTGGTGTATAGCAACGGCTTTCATCAACTGAAACGGACCATTGGCACCTACTGTTGATTTTGTATTCATTTTACCCGGACTTTCAATCAGCAAAATCGCTTGGGCGTACCAAGGGTCAACGCCATTTTGGTTAAATACAGCAATGGATTTGTTGATAGTAGGCATAACCTTTTTAAATTCATAAAAGTCTCTTTTGCCGGCTGTAATAAATACAGTTGCGCTATCCGAAATGTTATTACATTTTCTAATACTATCTCTATAAAACGTTTGTTGTATTTCGGATAAAGTATTCCAGTTTTTAACAGAAATACGCCCTAAAATCTGACGGTTAGATGCCAAATTTACAATTGCCGAATCCGGCGTAAGCGACATTACCTGTTGCCAGAATTTTGTTTGAGGTAATGAATGCCAGCCATCTTTATATAATTCGGTATTGTTAATGAATTTCATTTTGGTTACTTCGTTATAACCAATTACATATTTTTCAACAACAGGAATCTTATTGATATTTGTTTGGGAAAAACTACAAGAATATACACCTTGAAATATCACTATCAAAAGGCTTTTAGCAGAAAAGGACGATATGTTTTTTAATGTTTTCAATACAAAAATTTAACAGTTTGTTTACAAAAATAACATTTGAAATGAGCGTTTAAAATTATAACTCAGAAACTTTTTAACAGATGTTTTCAACAGTTGTCTATTATAATACGAATGCGCTATTCAATATGTTTCAAAAACAAGTAGATATTAAATAGTTGACACTAATTTCACTAATTTAAAAATAAAAAGTAGTGTCAAATTTTTAATCTATAAATCTGTGGCATTTTATTATTTTTGTCCAAAGCAACAATTAAAACCTACACTTATGGCTACCGACAAATATAATGCCCATGATTACTTTTTGATGGATGAGTTATTAACCGACGAACATAAATTAATTCGCGAAACCGCTCGTGCATGGGTGAAAAAAGAAGTGAGTCCCGTTATTGAGGAAGCTGCGCAAACCGCTACTACTCCAAAAAACTGGATAAAAGGCTTGGCAGAAATTGGAGCTTTCGGTCCTACCATCCCCACCAAATATGGTGGTGCAGGATTGGATCAAATTTCATACGGTTTAATTATGCAGGAGTTGGAACGTGGCGATAGTGGATTACGCTCCATGGCATCGGTACAAAGCTCTTTAGTAATGTATCCCATTTACACCTTCGGTTCCGAAGAACAAAAACGTAAATACCTTCCTAAATTAGCTAAGGGCGAATTTATCGGATGTTTTGGTTTAACTGAGCCCGACCACGGCTCCGACCCTAATG
>CANFLQ010000131.1 GCA_947447995.1 Bacteroidota bacterium
GGTTGAGTTTCTTTAACGAAAAAAGATATATTTGTATAACTGATTCCTAATTAAGTTTTGCAGGCTACCGAAGGTTTAGTTCAACAGCACCCTTGTGTGATGCTGGGGTTCGTGCAAGTTGCAAATGTTTTTCACAGCGGTATAAATTTATTTCTAAACATTTGCCATAACCTGTGGAGCATTTAATTAAGTTTGTGGTAGCAGACAGTGAAGTGCTTTCTAAACCAGCACCACACAAGGCTGCCAACCGTTATGCACAAGGCGGGGGAGACAACCAAGAACTGCTAACTTTGTGTTAGAAAAAAGTAAAATAGAATGCAAGTATTTCATATTATCGACACGCACGGCGACCCCACAAAAAGTAAATTTTGTTTTTTTGCCATCGCTCCTGTGTGTAGA
Organism: Bacteroidota bacterium; assembly: GCA_947447995.1. Classification (GTDB taxonomy): domain Bacteria; phylum Bacteroidota; class Bacteroidia; order 2-12-FULL-35-15; family 2-12-FULL-35-15; genus 2-12-FULL-35-15. The sequence continues at coordinate 400 of CANFLQ010000131.1, forward strand.
AAAAAAATGCTACCGCTCAATATTTTGTCAGGGTTTTTGTCCCACGCTTTTAGCACATTTGCAAGTCGTAAGTTTTTGTTTGTAGAAAAAACTACAAACAAAAGCCTTACGCCCTTCGGGAAACTTGCAAAAGAGCTAAAGCCCACGCACAAAACAAAAACACCCGCCAAAATATTTTCCCTCCCCACCCCTTCGTGGGTAGTTTTGTGCTTTACGACAGTTTTGTTTTCCATCGCAAGTTTTGGACAATTGCCGAATTATGGAGTACCCCATGGACAAGTACAACAAAACAATAACAACTCTATTCATAGCCATAACGGACAAGACAGTTACAGAGAAGTTGAAACTATTAAAAAAGAAACGAAGAAAACAAAACCGAAAGCGGTAAGCGCTTCGCGCTTCCGCTTTTCTGATGTTAATTCTGTCGACTATAAATTAAATGCTGGAAATTATTTTAAAGCATTCAACGAAATAAATACAATGCTTTCGGCGGACACCTCTATAACAACAAAACGAGCCGTTTACATTGTTGAAAATGCCTACTTAAAAGACAAATTACCTTACGACCAATATTTAAAAATCATCCAAAAGAAAGTAGATCTTATCAAATATATTCTTAAAAAGGAAAAGTTAGACTCTTCAAATCCCGATGCTATCCATTATGCAATTCAAAAATTATACTCCGACACATTATATATCAAACAACCAAACGGAACGATTAAAACTATAAAACCATTTCATTATGACTTTAACGATCCCTTTGGAGAAAAAGACCCAACCAAGAACCTTGTTACAAAATTATTGGTAACAGGATCAGGACAGTGCCGTTCAATGCCATTACTTTATATGATTTTAGCCGAAGAATTCAAAATCAAATCCTATGTTTCCTATTCGCCACAACACTCATTTATAAAATTTCAGACCAAAAACGGAAATTGGTATAATTTTGAAACTACAAATGGACGATTAACAACAGATGCTTTTGTTTTAGGCTCTGGCTTTATTAAATCCGAAGCCCTAAAAAGCGGTATCTATAATGAACCACATAATGCAAAACAAGTTGTTGCAAATTTGTTCATTGACTTAGCAAACAATTACCAAGAACAATTTGGATATGATAATTTTCAACAAAAATGCGTAGACCAAAATATCAAGTATAATCCAAACTATGTGTATTCTAAAGTAGTTCAATCAAATTATCAAACGGCATTAACAGATTTGGCTTTAGCTCAAGAAAACTATCCACTTCTTGAATACATCCCGTATTACCCTTTCATTGTAGAGCAATTTAAAAAGCGGGACGCATTTTATGACGACTTGGATAATTCAGGGTTTACCTCAATGCCCCAAGAAGCATATACAGAATGGCTAAAATCTTTAAAACAAGGACAAGAAAAACAAAACAGTAACGATTTAAAAATTAAATTTACCAATCAAATAAAACAATAATTGAAAACAATAATCAAATATTGCCTTGCAACACTTGCCATCTGTCGCATTGGCTTTGCCAATGCTCAAACAGATAGCCTAACGGCTATCTATCAAAGTGCTTATGTTACCATTAACAATATGCTTATTGGCAATGAACCTGTTAGTTTTAAAAAAGCTGTATTCATTACTGAAAATGCATACTATCACAATGAAATGTCCTACGAATCATTTAATACTTATATCCAATATTTAGTGAAAATTTCCGAGGCCTATCGAAAAGCTAATTCCTTAAAAGATTATAATTTTTCCGACAGTACGGAATTAGCAATAAGCGCATCAGTTTTCAAAATAATGAAAGATAGCATTTATGACACAAGGGGTAATTTAGTACTAAAGCCTTTTATTTACGATTTTGACGATAGCTTTGCGGAAAACAATTGGAGCAAAATGTTTGTAACAAAACTATTAATTACCCATACAGGCAATTGCCATTCATTACCATTTCTTTATAAAATCCTTTGCGAAGAACAAGGCGTAAAAGCATATTTAGCTTATGCTCCCAATCATATTTATATTAAACAACGTAATAAAAAAGATGGTTGGTATAATTCCGAATTAACAAGCGGACAATATCCTATTGATGCATGGGTAATTGCTTCGGGCTATGTAAGTACTGAAACAATAAAAAATAGCTTATATATGGATACCCTTTCACAAAAACAATCACTGGCACAATGTTTAATTGACTTAGCAAGAGGGTATGAGCGCATAAAAAAAGAAAACGCTTTTGATTTTGTTAATATGTGTTATAATACCGCTTTGAAATATAATCCAAATTATGTAGAAGCATTGCTTTACAAATCGGAAACTTTAAAAAAGCAATACGATAATTACAATTCAATTGGAATTGCCTCAAAAGCACTTGAAATTTATCCTGAAATGCAAACCGCTTATGTTAAATTGGCCAAGTTAGGTTATCGGGAAATACCCGAAGAAATGTATTATCAATGGATAAACTCCTTAACAACAGACAAAGAAAAATATCAAAACAAACAAATAAATCGTACTTTTAACAAAACAAAATAATACAATGAAAAAACTTAATTTACTTTCTTTAAGTCTTGCCCTCTTTGTAAGCAACTTTATAACGGCTCAAAATCCTTTCGCAAGTATTGGTAAAACTACAAAACCTATGCTATCGTTAAGCGATGGTAAATATGTTGAACATTTTGAAAACGATAGTGTTCGCCAAATCGGTTCGGCAATGGTTAATGTTTATACCGAACAAATTGTTGCATTTGTTGACCGAAAATCGGAAGCTAAAAAAATTCATTCCCAAACAAGTTCACGATTTTTAAGTATTGATCCACTCGCAAGAAGATTTCCGTTTTATACACCATATCAATTTGCAGGAAATACTCCTATCGCTGCCATTGACTTAGACGGACTGGAAAGTTTTGTTGCAAATAAAAATCCCGAAAGTAATTCCATAGTTTTAACACTTGTCAACGCAGAAGATGCACTTTCAGTAATTTGGTCAGATAAGGATAAAGAAACCAAAACAGACCCATTACAAATAAGTGAGGTTCAGAAATTTGTATATAATGTATCGGTTGATAAAAAAACAGGAACCATAACTATTCCTGAAAATGGTTCAGACAATCCTCAAACATTTAATTACACAAAATATGAAAAGAATATTGACGGCACTTTTAAAAAAGATGTGAACGGACAATTACGCCCTTTAAGAGGACAAGGCATTCTTGGCAAAGGCGAGATCGCTGAACACATTCGAGGTAACTTTGGTTTAGAAATCCCCGGCGGTTTAATAATGTCGGGAAAAAGTTCTGACAAAGATGTTTTAGATGGTATTTGGGCTGGAGCTACTTTAAAAAATGACGAATACGACCAAATTGATGTATTTATTAAACCAGAACTACAAGGCCAATTTTTGGACATTGCTAAAAGTATGGAACTCGATTTAACAAAGATAAATTTCACATCCAAACCTCAGAAAGGAGCAGATAATAACTTTGAAATGATATATAAAAAGACAGATAAAACAGTAGAAGAAATAAAATAATTGCTTAATAATGTTAAAAAAAACAATCGCTTCTTGTTTCATTATTTGTCTTTGCTCGGCTTTTTCCATTGCCCAAAAAGACACATTATTTATTGCAAAACACACCACATATAATTCCATTGATGACATTTTAGCAAATAAGAAGAAAGTCTATCATATAGACTTAGCTTTTAAAAGCCTTAAGTCATTACCAAATGGAATATACGAATGTGTGAATTTAGAAACATTGAATTTAAATTTCAATGGTATCAGTAAAATTTCAGACAGTATTTCTTTACTAAAAACCTTAAAATCAATAGACTTAAGAAAGAATCCTATCAAAGAGTTACCGAGCACATTTTATCTATTGGATTCACTGCAAATAATGAACTTTAATGCCTCATCATTAAAATATCTTTCAAATGACATATCCAATTTAAAGGAACTTAAAGAAATACACGTTGCCTCTACAAAGATTAAAACTCTTCCGAAATGCATTTCTGACTTAAAAAAACTAGAACGATTAGATTTAAGTAATAATCATTATCCTTTAAATAAAATCCCAAAAAGTATATATAATCTAACTTCAATAAAGAAATTATATATTCGCTCAATAAATATTCGCAAACTACCTGATTCATTTATAAATTTAACAACACTTAAGAATATTGATATTAGTTACAACAAATTCAATTATTTCCCTTTAGTATTATTATCATTACCGAACCTTGAAGATATTGACTTGTCGGGTAATCCAATATCCGATATTCCTATGGAAATTAAAAGTTTAAAAAAATTAAAACACCTTCGTTTAAAAAGTACCCCTATTTCAAAAGATGAGAATAAAAAGAATGAGTTAAAAAAATTATTACCCAACTGCGAAATTATTTATTGAAAACCATTATACAGCCTTACTCTAAAAGTGTTAATAAAACAATCCCTTCATTTTTATCTCACTTTCGGCAATATTGTTTCTTTGACTTAAATTATTCTAATAATCGGAATTCATTTATATATATTACACTTTAAGTTTTACCTCAAGCATTTACAGTTTTATCTTTTCATTTTAAAACTCTATATTCTCCATTTTCATTTGTACTTCTTGAAAAATATTTTCTACCTCACACAATAATTATTTAACCTTTTCCAACAATATTTTTACTTCTCCTCTGTTTTTACAGTATTATTAACCTTTAATACCTAAAAACTATGGCTTCCACAACAGAAAGTTCATTTGGAGCAAAGCTCCGCAGAGCACAAGATTTATTAACCTACATTCAAGGGTTCACTGGGTATGCTCCACCACGGACACAAGAAAGTGCAACAGGTTTTCAAACATTACTTACCAGTATTATTGCGTCAAACACTTCCGAAATCAACGCACAGCAACAATACAAAGTTGCCGTAGATGCTCGTCAAGCAGCATTTAAAACAAATCCTGTATCTATAACTAAACTGTTGCCACAAATAAAAGGTGCTGCTGAAGCACAATATGGAAAAAAATCAACCGAGGCATCGGCTATAAATGCAATTATTAAAACAATGCGTGCATCAAAATTAATTATTTCCCCTGCTGCTCCTTCAACAGACCCTAATAATCCAACAGTTGAGCAGACTTTATCACAGTCCGAAAAATCCTACGGTTCACAAACGCAGTATTTTAACGACCTAATTAATACAATTAGTCAGTTTACGGGGTATGCGCCATCCAACAACAATATAAAACTACCACAATTGCAGACTTTTTCGACAAGTATTACCACGTTAAATACAGCGGTAGCACAGAAATTACAACCACTAAAAACGGCAAGAGCTACGAGGACTGCGTCGTATAAAGACTTGAAAGACCGTGTACAGCGAATAAAGCAATATGTAAAAGCTCAATTCGGGACAAATTCTAATGAATATAAGTTAATCAAAGGAATTAGTATTTAAGTTTTCCTGCCCACAAGTGCAAGCACATTTAAAAACCGCTAAAGCCTCCCCGCTTCCAAAGTTTTTAAATAAGCTTGCACTTTTTTTCTCCCCACCTGTGTATTTTCTCCCCTCAAAAAACAAAATTTACTTTCCTTCGCACACCGACACTCGTTCCTGCAAACTTTCAGCAGACGTTTTTCATAGCATGAAGAAGAATATCGCCCAGTGCATAACATATAAGGATTAAACGCAGCTTCGCTTTTCGCGAAGGTTCGATTTAATCCTGAGTTGAACTGATGCATCGGCAGCCCTACCAAGTATTACAAAGCTTTTAAAGTAGTATGCAATTTTAAAAAGAAGGATATCTTTTTATAGA
>CANFLQ010000132.1 GCA_947447995.1 Bacteroidota bacterium
AAATACTTTTCTTTTATCACCTTTAAGTGGTGTATTTGATGACCTATGATATTAAAACCCAAGGCTAATACAGAAATATTTTGGTTAAAGCATATTCCTGAATTTTGAAAAGTCAAATCATCAAAGCTTTTATACAATTGGATGGTTGATAGCCTTACTGTTTTTAACTCTTCAATAATATCTTCCAATTTTCTTTTATCCGCATTTGCATTTGCACTCAATAACTCTTCATCGTATCCCGGCAAAATTGTTGAATCCTTCCTTGCAAATCTCATTGCTCTATAAGACTGTATTCTTTCGTTATCAACAATGTGTTGAAATATATCATTCAACGTCCACTTACCTGTTTGATACGTTTTGTTACCAATTTTATTCAGATTATCAATATCTAATAATTCAATTGCTTTTTCTGAATCCGCGAATGCCGTGAACAAATCATCTTCAGATACCAGATTAATATATCTGTCAAAAAAAGCAGGCATAGAAACAATATCAGTCTTTTTCATTGATGAATAATTTATTTTATTGCACTTTGTATCCAATACGTAACTTTAATCTCCTCACTAAATTCAGTTTCATTAATGCTAAAAAAGTCAGATGCTTGTGTTCCCATATCATTACTTGCCTTCATTGCATATGCTCTTACCATTTCTTGCGGATAAACAACATTAGTCGCTATTTTATAACTTACATCAGCAACCGACTTTATTTTACAATCCGTTGTTGTTGCAATCAAATTTGCTTTTTCTTTAGCATCATTCAATGCCAAAACAATCAACTCATTCTGAATTTTACTTTTCAAACTATCGGAACATTCTGTTGAAAAATTAATGCTAACCCCTTCCATTTCATTTGATGTAAGATGATCGTATAAATTTAATATTCTACGTTTATCAACAGGGAATTTTACCGTTAAATTTTGTGAGGAAATATACCCAATTCTTTTCGCTTTTCCTGAAGAATAATCATATTCCATTTGAACAGAATAATCGGTAAGCTTAATGTCTGTTTCCTTAAATCCTTCTTTTTTCAAACGATTTAAAACATCGTTTGAAATTAAGGTCATTGCTTTATAACTTTCAGGTTCTGTTTTTTTACTTGCCCTAATGCCTATAAAAAATTGGGCTTTATCAGGTGTTACCCTTTTATAAGCATGACCAACTAAATTAATGGTAGCTTCCTGTTGAGCAAAAAATGAATTACTAATTAAAATAGTAATGATAAGAAGGATTTGTTTTTTCATGAACATGTTTTTATATTATTATTATTATTATTATTATTATTATTTATTTTTTTTGTGCTCTGTATTGTGCATTTAAGCCATCCAAAATTTCATTGGTAATATCCATACTGTCGTTAGCAAGTAAAATAACTCCACCGGGACCGTCAGAATATGTTAACACATAATTATACTGCGATTGTTTGTTATATTCTTTCACATAATCAACAACTGTTTTGCGAACTCTATTGTTATCTGCTTGAATTTCTTCCACCAATCGTTGAAGCTGAGCTTCCATTTGGTCTAATTCTTCTTTACGTTTTCTTAGATCATCCTGACTGGCATTCATCTGATTTTCGGATAACAAACCTTGACTTGCTTTTTGTTGAAACTCTGCATAATCTTGTTGCAACTTTTGCCCCTTCGATTGATACGCCATTTCCAAACGTTGTTGTTTCGCTTGTGCCGTAGATGCTAACTCTTTTACATACTCATATTTTTCATTTAAAATATCACTATTTACATATACAATTTTAGTAGCTTTAATTTCTTTAGGAGCCATCACCATTGGAGCAGATGCAGCGGTTGAGTCATTGCTTTCATTTGCGGAGCAGCCTTTATTGCAATTTGAAAAATGCAGGTAATACAATACTGCAACAGCTATTACCAAACCGATGTTAATGAAAGTAGAAAATTTATTGTTCATTTTTTATAGTTTTTAAATTTGAATGACAAATATAAATAAAAAGCGCCCGAAACTAGTTCTAGGCGCTTTTCAATTGTATTAAAATATCAACAATTAATGTTTAGCAAGATATTTTGCTGTATCAGCGTGATTATCTTTCATCGCATCTTTACCTTTGCTCCAGTTTGCAGGACAAACTTCTCCGTTTTCCTCGTTAAATTGTAACGCATCAACTATACGAATTGCTTCATCAACGTTACGTCCTAAAGGAAGGTCATTAATCAATTGATGACGAACAATACCTTTTTTATCAATTAAGTACAATCCGCGGAAAGCAATCATTGGACCATTTGCAACCAATGCTCCATCATCATTCACATCGTATTCACCAAACAATACATCAAAATCCATAGAGATGGTTTTTGTTGTATCCGCAACAATTGGGTATTTAACGCCTTGGATTCCTCCTTGTGCTTTTGGTACTTGCAACCACCCCCAATGTGATTGTTCTGTATCGGTAGAACAAGCCACAACTGCTACATTACGTTTTTCAAATTCCGCTATTTGATCCTGAAATGCGTGTAATTCGGTAGGACAAACAAATGTGAAATCTTTTGGATAAAAAAAGAAAATAACATGTTTTTTACCAATATACTGATCTAATGAAAAGTTTTCTACAAACTCCCCTCCGTTTACTACTGCTTGCGCTGAAAATGAGGGCGCTTTTTTTCCTACTAATGGCATAATTTATATAGATTAAAGGTTTATAATTTTAACTGAGTACAAAATTACTAAAATAGTTTGTTAAAAAAATAGTTAATTTAGAAATATTAATAGTTATCAAAATTATAACTTTATGATCAAAATCCCCTTCCCCCCTCTACTACTGCCTATTCCCTTTTCGCTATAAAATGCCTTTCTGTCATTTAAAATACTTGGAATAAACATTGCTGTATTGCACCAACTTTTTTATTTATCCAAAGTATAACGTGTATGCGCAATACAACTTCTAAACTATTATTCAGTATTCTTTACCCCTCGCTATTTGTAATGCTGCTTTGGGCTATAAAATTATTTGAAATTTTTGAAAAAGTAAGCTTTACCTATTACGGATTATACCCGCGTTCTATCAGTGGTTTACAAGGCATTATTACAGCTCCTTTAATTCATGGAAGTGTTGATCATCTGATTGCGAATTCCGTTCCTTTATTAATACTTGGACCAATTATTTATTTTTTTTACCGACCTATCGCTTTTCAAATTTTCTTTTGGGTATATTTTATTACCGGATTGTGGGTTTGGGTAGGTGGGCGACATGTAATTCATATCGGCGCCAGCGGGATTATCTACGGTTTTGAAACATTTTTATTTTTTAGTGGCGTTTTCCGTAAAGATCCTCGTTTGCTTTCCCTGTCTTTATTTGTAGTGTTTATTTATGGCAGTACTATATGGGGGATATTTCCGCTACAAAGAGGTATTTCTTTTGAATCCCATTTTTTAGGTGCTTTGGCAGGCTTAATAACAGCCTACCATTTCCGTAAAGAAGGTCCTCCAAATAGAAAATATGACTTTGGTGATGAAGCAGAGAATGAAAAAATAGATGTAAGCGGCAATGATGAAATCCCTCCTCAAATTATCGACGATCAGCCTGAGCAACTTGTAATTCAATACAATTATATTCCAAAGGAAAAAGAATAGAATCCGCTATTATTTACTACCTTTGCGCCCCAATTTAAAATCATCAATCATTGAACTATCTATCTGTAGAATCCGTTTCTAAATCGTACGGCTCAAAATTATTATTCGACAAAATCAGCTTTGGTCTTAACCAAGGGCAACGCATGGCGTTGATTGCCAAAAATGGTGCAGGAAAATCAACACTCCTTAAGATCATTACAGGCAAAGAAATTGCCGATGGCGGAACTGTAACATTCCGAAAAGACATAATTATTACGTATCTTGATCAAAACCCACATTTTGATAGCAACAGCACTGTAATTGAAGCTATTTACAATACAGATAACCCAATGTTAAATGCTGTACGCGATTATGAAACGGCATTAACAGAGTTTGAAAAAGACTATAACGATAAAACTTCCGAGCAACTGGAAAAATGCAGCGCTGAAATGGATAAGCTTGGAGCTTGGGATTTTGAAGCCAAAGTACATGAAATTTTACAACGACTTAAAATTGCTTTTTTAGATAAACAAATTTCTACCCTTTCTGGCGGACAAAAAAAACGTGTTGCGCTTGCAAAAGTATTAATTGACGAACCTCATCTATTAATTTTAGATGAACCTACCAATCACTTGGATGTTGAAATGATAGAATGGCTGGAGAACTACCTGGTATCAAGAGATTTAACATTATTGCTTGTAACTCACGACCGTTATTTTTTAGATAGTGTTTGCACCGAAATTATAGAAATTGACGCCAGCAAATTGTTTCATTACAGAGGTAATTTCCAATATTTTGTGGAGAAAAAAGCCGAACGTGAAACAATGGAGAACAGTGAGATTGATAAAGCAAAAAATTTATACAAGCGAGAATTGGAATGGGTACGTAAAATGCCCCGAGCACGTGGTACTAAAGCTAAATACAGGGTTGACTCCTTTCACGAAATAAAGGACAAAGCATTCAGTAAACAAACAGAAGATAAACTAGCTTTGGGCGTGCAAATGTCTCGCATAGGCGGCAAAATTTTAGAATTTACCCACATCAAAAAAGCATTTGGTGAAACAAAAATCATCAACGACTTTTCGTACATCTTCAAAAAAGGTGAAAAGATTGGTATCATTGGTAAAAACGGGGTAGGAAAATCAACTTTCCTGAACATGGTTATGGGTTTGGAAACACCTGATACAGGAAACATCACAAGCGGTGAAACAATAGTTTTTGGTTATTATTCGCAAGAAGGATTAAAGTTAACCGAAGACAAACGCGTAATTGATGTGGTGAAGGACATTGCTGAATTTATTCCTTTAGCAGATGGTTCTAAACTTTCAGCTTCCGGATTATTAACCAAATTTTTGTTTCCTCCCGATGTTCAATATGGCTTTGTTTCAAAGTTGAGCGGTGGAGAACGCCGCCGATTATACTTAATGACCATCCTGATACAAAATCCTAACTTCCTAATTTTGGATGAGCCTACCAACGACTTAGACATTGTAACATTAAGTGTATTGGAAGACTTTTTAACCAGTTTTCAAGGCTGTTTAATGGTTGTTACCCACGACCGCTATTTTATGGATAAAATGGTAGATCATTTATTTGTATTTGAAGGTGCAGGCGTTGTACGCGACTTCCCCGGCAACTATACCGAATACCGCGATAAAAAAGAACAGGAAGAAAAAGCAATTGGCAAAGGTGCAAAAGCTAATCAACAACCAGTATCTATAAAAGTTGAAGTACCAACTGTTGTAATTGCAAAAACAGAAGTACCTAAAAAAAAATTAAGCTTTAAAGAAAAAACTGAATTTGAAGAATTAGAAAAAAATATTGCTAAATTAGAAACCGAAAAAGCTAAAATTACAGAACAATTAAATGCAGCTACCAATAACCACAACGATGTTGTAAAATGGAGCGCTCAAATTGGCGAAATTATTAAACAATTGGACGAAAAAGGAATGCGTTGGCTAGAGTTAAGTGAGGGGGCTTAAAATTTATCTATACTCAAAATTATGAAAAAACATGTCTTTCTATTTTTTGCTTTATATTTGTCTAAATAATACAAAAGCTCAAGACCCTATATTTTCGCAAAATCTTTTAACAAGAACATATTTGAATCCTGCAATTGCAGGTACGGATAGCACCTTGGTTATTTCTGCGGGTCACCGTTTACAGTAGTATAAGCAAAGTAATCACAAATCAACTTACAGTACCTCGCGCTTTTCAGCAGATCAATATGTCCATTTTTTAAGGGGAGGGATTGGATTGGATGTTATACATGATATTGCCGGTGAAGCAATGACTACAAGTAATTTTAATTTTACTTATGCTCCACACTTTGAATTTTTTGATCATAAGATATCAATACAGCCGGGAATAAGCATTGGGTATTTTGAAAAAACGTTGCAATGGAGTCAATTAACTTTTGGAAGCCAAATTGATCCTGCAACTGGCTTTATTTAGTCATCCCTTAACAAGCTGGTATTTGGGCTTCACCAAAAATATAAAAAAAGGCTTGAATATATTTTCGGATAAAAAATTGAAGCCAAAAAACAATTTGTTCTTTGATTTGATTAAATCTGAGCTTTAAATTGTATCCAATTC
>CANFLQ010000133.1 GCA_947447995.1 Bacteroidota bacterium
AGTTCCGCCTGATGATTTCATTTTTACTTGTGAGCGAAAGGTTAATCCGATAGAAAATTCTTCCGTTGGTTTAATGTAAATCCCTGCATTTACGCCATATCCGCTCAATTTACTTTTAACATGAGCGGTTGCAAAGTTTGCAGAACTATCGCTTAAGTAAACATCTTTACTAAATTCAATTGAGCCCATATTGTATGCAAAGCCGGCACCAATACCAATTTTGTTATTTATTTTATAACTAATTGTAGGTTGTATAGAAAGTACTTTAAAATCTAAGGATGTTAACACAAATCGTCCTACCCAGCCATCAGGGTATTTTGCAGCACCACCAAATGGAGTATATACGCCCAAACCGAATCTTAAATTTTTTAGAAAAGTTGATTTTGCACTGTCCATTCCATACGTAGCATAAAATGTGAAAGGAGTAGAAACAGGTATTTTAGAATCAAATTTTTTGTATGTTAATGAATCACGAAAAACGCTATTTACAATGGCAGCATTTCCGCCGGCACTCACACTGTTTTTTACAAAACCCATTCCTCCAGGATTGTAAAATACAGTAGCAGCATCCTGAGCAAAACCTGTTCCGGCATTACCCATTGCTTGCTGTTTTTGACCTTGTACTTGCACTTGGTAGCCTTGAGCCGACAACCATATAGGACAATAAAGGAGAGATAATGTAATCAGTCGTTTCATTTTTTGTAAATTATTTAGTATGCGTTTTAATATTTTTCAATTACAGGCACGCGAAACTACTTCAATAAAACTCCAGCCCATGCAATTCGGATTGCATAAATTCGTTTAAATCCCCAATAATCTTCCCTCGTAAATACCTACTATTATTTAGCTTCTATTGCGGCAATTTTTATTTTTATACCTTCTGTGGTCATAGAACCTGGTCTTTCAATAGGATGCCCTAAAGCACGATCCCATACCAAAGAGGCTAACACTCCTAATGCACGGGAAACTCCAAATAATACAGTATAAAAATCATGTTCCACCATACCGTAATGTGTTAACAATACACCAGAGTGTGCATCAACGTTTGGCCAAGGATTTTTAATTTTTCCGGTGCTTTCTAAAATTGGAGGTGCTACTTTGTACATCATTTGTACAATTTCGCACAAATCATCTTTTCCAGTAGGTCTTATGTAGTGGTTATAAAAATCCTGTTGAGCAGAAAAACGAGGATCTGTTTTTCTAAGAACAGCATGTCCGTATCCCGGAACAACTTTACCGTCTGCCAATGTTTTTTTGATGTATTCTTCAATTTGAGCTTCGGTAGGTAATCCACCGCCCAGCTCCTGACGTAATTTTAATATCCAGCTAAGTACTTCTTGATTTGCCAAGCCATGCAAAGGACCCGCTAATCCGGTCATACCGGATGCAAAAGCCAAATATGGATCACTTAAAGCAGAACCAACAAGGTGAGTAGCATGTGCCGATACGTTACCACCTTCGTGATCCACGTGAATGGTCATGTACAAACGCATTAAACTCATAATGTTTGGATCATCGTAACCCAACATGTGAGCAAGGTTAGCTGCCCAATCCAATTTTGGATCAGGTTCAATATGAACGCCATTTTTATATTTTCTTCTGTAGATATAGGCTGCAACACGTGGTAAACGTGCAATTAGATTCATAGAATCTTCATAGGCATAACTCCAATATTCTTTTTTATTTACACCTTTTGAGTATGCTGCAGCAAATAACGATTCGGTTTGCATGGAAGTGATAGCCACAATAAACTGAGTCATTGGATGTGTTGAAAGCGGTAATTTATCCAAAACATCAAAAACATGTTTTGGTACAATTGCTCTGCGTGCCCAGTCGTTACTAATTTGATGTACGTCTTCCTCAGTAGGAAGTTCGCCCATTAACATTAAATAGAAAATGCCTTCTGGCAACGGTTCCGTACCACCAGCGGCTTTTGGAAGTTTTTCACGCAATTCGGGGATAGAATAACCTCTGAAACGAATACCATCATTTGCATCTAATTTAGATGTTTCGGTAACCATACCTATCATGCTCTTCATCCCTTGATACACTTGCGCTACAGTGTATTCACCTAACTTAACATCACCCTTTTCTTTGATCAGCGCTTTAACTTCTGCTGCTGCCGGTCCTGCTTTCGCAGCGAATCTTTCTTTTAATGAATCCATAAATAAGTATGTAATAAGTGTTATTCTATATTTGTCGCAAGATAAAAGATTTTATTCAGATTACCAATCTTGCGCAATAAATTGATATTTTTTTAATCTAAAGCGGCTATTTTTTAGCTGCATATTTGAATTTTTCACCTAAATATCGGGCAGTGTCCCCCAATTGTTCTTCAATTCGTAATAATTGATTGTATTTTGCAATTCTGTCGGAACGGGAAGCTGAACCTGTTTTTATCTGACCGCAGCTCAATGCTACAGCAAGATCAGCAATGGTCGTATCTTCTGTTTCGCCCGAACGGTGGCTCATTACCGATGTGTATGAATTGGTTTGCGCCAATTGTACAGCATTAATGGTTTCCGTTAAGGTACCTATTTGATTTACTTTTACAAGGATAGAATTGGCAATGCCTTGGTCAATACCTTGTTGCAAGCGGTTTACATTGGTTACAAACAAATCGTCGCCCACCAATTGAACTTTATCACCAATCTTATCGCTTAATAATTTCCAGCCTTTCCAGTCGTCTTCAGCCAATCCATCTTCAATGGAAAGGATAGGGTATTTTTTAGTCCAGCTAGCCCAATAATCAACCATTTGAGCAGGTGTTAATTTGTCGCCGCTTGATTTTTTGAAGTGGTATACATTTTCTTTTTCGATGTAAAATTCGGAAGATGCAGCATCCATTGCAATGAACATATCGTGACCCGGTTTGTAACCTGCTTTTTCGATAGCTGTTAATACTGATTCGATGGCCTCTTCGTTAGATTTTAAGTTAGGAGCAAATCCACCTTCATCACCTACGTTGGTTGAATAACCTTTGTCTTTCAACACTTTTTTAAGATGGTGAAATACTTCCGTTCCCATGCGGATAGCATCCGAGAAGCAAGTAGCACCAACAGGCATGATCATAAATTCCTGAAAGTCGATGCTGTTATCGGCGTGAGAGCCACCGTTGATGATGTTCATCATGGGGATAGGCAGTAAATTTGCATTTACACCACCTACGTAACGGTATAAAGGTTGTCCAGCCGACTCAGCAGCAGCTCTGGCACAAGCCAACGAAACTCCAAGAATAGCATTAGCACCTAAATTTCCTTTATTATCAGTACCGTCAAGTGCAATCATTTTTTTATCGATAGCACTTTGATCAAATATATACGTTCCGTTCAATTCCTCACGAATAACGGTATTAACGTTATTCACGGCTTTTAGAACACCTTTTCCAAGATAAACATTTTTGTCGCCATCGCGTAACTCAACTGCTTCGTGAATACCAGTTGATGCTCCCGACGGAACGGCAGCTCTACCAATTACCCCGGAATCGGTAATTACATCTACTTCAACTGTTGGATTACCACGTGAATCCAGTATTTGACGGGCTTGAACGCTTGCTATAAAACTCATATTTAAAATTGATTTATGATTTATAATTTAAGAGGATTCAAAAATAGAAATAAAACCAATTGGGCAGTTGATTTTTATTAATATTTTCTTCATCAAATTCTCCGAAATGCAAACTTAATGAACATAGACTTGTTCATTTTGTTCATTCAGTTCCCGAAATGCTGCTTTAAACATATCGTATATTCGTAGCATGGTACTAAATTATATATGGGTTGCTTTTTTTGTGATTGCCTTTGTGGTTGCGCTTTTAAAACTTATTGTTACCGGCGATACCGAGGTTTTTAAAACAATTATTGATGCCACATTCAGTTCCTCTAAAATGGCGGTGGTGGATATATCCTTGCCGTTGATTGGTGTAATGACCTTATGGCTAGGCCTAATGAACATTGGCGAAAAGGCAGGAGCTATCAATTTTTTATCGCGCATTGTTGGTCCGTTTTTTAATAAATTATTTCCCGAAATTCCTAAAAATCATCCGGCAAGCGGACAAATAATGATGAACTTTTCTGCAAACATGTTGGGGCTTGACAATGCCGCTACTCCGCTTGGATTAAAGGCTATGAATAGCATGCAGGAGCTTAACCCCAATAAAGATACCGCTTCCAATGCACAAATCATGTTTTTAGTTTTAAATACATCCGGCTTAACCATAATACCTGTTACTATTTTAGCGCAACGGGCAATTATGGGAGCCGCCAACCCTTCGGATGTGTTTATTCCTATTTTGATAGCTACATTTTTTTCTACCATAATCGGATTATTAACTGTTGCAATATGGCAAAAAATAGATTTGTTAAATACTGTTGTGATTAGTTGGCTTACGGGAATAAGCGCTGTAATTTTTGGAATTATCTGGTATTTCAGCACCTTGGATTCGGACGCTATTTCAAGAATATCAACGGTAAGTGCCAATTTAATTTTACTCACCATTATTGTTTCCTTTATGTTGGGTGCATTGCGTAAAAAGGTGAATGTATACGATGCTTTTATTGATGGTGCAAAAAGTGGATTTGATACTGCCGTAAAAGTAATTCCTTATTTGGTAGCCATGTTAGTTGGTATTGCTGTGTTTCGCGCATCGGGTGCGATGGATTATTTGGTAAACGGAATTGGTTATTTAGTAGGAGCAATGGGTTTAAATACCGATTTTGTTCCAGCATTGCCCACTGCCTTTATGAAACCATTGAGTGGCAGCGGTGCAAAAGCAATGATGCTGGATGCTATGAAAGACGGAAATGCGGATACCTTTGTTGGGCGTTTGAGTTGTGTGTTTCAAGGTGCGGCCGATACTACATTTTATATTGTTGCTTTGTACTTTGGTTCGGTAGGTGTTAAAAAAACACGTTATGCGGTAACCGCTGGTTTAATAGCCGATCTGGCAGGCGTAGTTGCTGCAATCTTTATTTCTTATTTATTTTTTCATTAGGGTTTCTCTCGCGTCAGCTTTCTCCTCAGAATTTGTATTGATTGTCAATACTTTTACGTATTGATTATTCGTAATAATTGGCAAACCTAACAGGTTTTCAAAACCTGTCAGGTTTATCGTCTACATAATTTTTTTAAGAATACTACTTATACAAATTACATTTCAAATTGGTGTTGAATATATTGAGATTTTATCATCCTGTTTATTGAAAATATCTGATTTTGCCTTTCAAATAATTATTATGTTTACCGAATAATTCTATTTGTAAAATAATCTACATTTATGGGAAAACCAGCCGCCAGAATAACAGATATGCACGTATGCCCAATGGTAACGCCGGGCGTTCCGCCAATACCGCATGTTGGTGGACCAATTACCGGACCGGGCTGCCCAACAGTATTGATAGGCGGTATACCCGCAGCAGTAATGGGTGATATGTGTGTATGCGTTGGTCCGCCCGATACCATTGTTTTGGGAAGCGCAGGCGTTTTATTTGGCGGTAAACCGGCAGCGCGTATGGGCGACACAACTGCTCATGGCGGAACAATTATGGCAGGTTGCCCAACAGTGTTGATAGGCGAAACTGGCAGCCCGGGTGGGGGAGGAGGCTTGGGAGCAATGTCGGTAGCTGTGTTGCAAACCATGAAGCCAACAATGCCGCCGCATGTACAACAAAAAATAGAACATATCATTGGCATGAAAGAAGCTGCTAAAAACGGAACTCCGTTTGTTCATATAAGTAATACGTGTCCGGTATGTTCAAAAAAATAAAGCACTAAAATGTTCGTCATATCCAATAAACAATTTCAAGTTTTTGCTTTGCATGAGTTTGAAAAATTTATCAATAATTCTATAAAGGAATTAAATGCAACTTATCCCGAACTTACGGAAGGACTGGAAACAGAAGAGTTGAAAACGCTAATAAACAATGTGGTTGATGTTTGTAAGCAAAATAAGGTAAAAACGGAAGATCATGTTTTTTCTCTGATAGTGAGTAAGCTTAAATACAAGTATGATATTCCATTGATCCCCGCTCTTAAAAAAATAATTGCTACTACTGAGGATGAAAGATTGAGAGTTGAAAATTTTTTAATTTCTGTTGCAAA
>CANFLQ010000134.1 GCA_947447995.1 Bacteroidota bacterium
AACTCATTTTCCTGCCAACGAATGCGGGCACGTATTTGTTGATTAAAAATATTGGCACGTTTGTTTGAACGACAAATTACCATTGCATCTTCAGCTCCATAATCGTTGTAAGCACTGTTCAAGGCGTCTTCCAACTCGGCACCGTCTATCCTAAAAATATCAGGAAATGCATCTAAATTAAAGTGAGGCTTTGAATTTAATTTACTTTTTATCTGATTACGAATGTCCGTTGCATTGGTCAAAATCCCCGAACCTTCGGTTTGACGCACTACATCCGTCAGTTCGTATGAATTGACCGTAAAATAAAAGGAGGCCTTTAAATATTCAATGTCCAATGCCGGACTAACATCTAAACCCACAGGTGGCAATTGGGCTGTATCGCCAATCAGGATTAATTTACAATTGATACCGCTAAACACGTATTGAATTAAATCATCCAACAAACTACCGCCGCCAAACATACCGCCGGCACTCAATCCGCCACCATTGGAAATCATGGACGCCTCATCAACAATAAAAATAGTATTGCCATGTAAATTTTGTTGACGTTGAAACGCCATGCCACCATCGGATGTTGGTTTTCTGTAATATATTTTTTTGTGAATGGTACTGGCTTGTTTTTTTGTGTAATTGGAAAGTACTTTAGCAGCGCGTCCGGTAGGTGCCAGCAATACCGTTTTTCCGTTCACTGCCGGTAAACTTTCCACCAAGGAGCGCACAATGGTTGTTTTTCCTGTTCCTGCATATCCTTTGATTACAAATATCTGGTCAGCGTCCTTACCCATAATAAATTCGGACAACATTGTTAATAAAGCACGCTGTCCGCTTGTAGTTTCAAAGGGAAATTGCTTTAATAAAATACTGTTGAATTCATGTTTATTCATGATAAAAAACTTAACACGAATTTAAAAGAAAAAAAACGTAAAATGTGAGACTGAAACTTTTTCATAATTTTGTGCTTTCCCTGCCCTATTTCTTTGCATAAAAATCTATCTTTGTGCAATATCATGGTAAGCGAAATAAAAAATAAAATTAGTCAATCCAATTCATTAATTGACGAATCCTTCGATGTTAAAAAAACATCGGAATATCAATTGATATTACAAATTGGAACAGATGGCGTTTTACTTGCCGTTAACGACAAATCAAAAAACAAATACATCGCTTTTGAAAAATATACTTTTCAAAATATCTACTCCTTTACTCCTATTTCCGAGCTATTGGATATTTTGGCAAAGGATAGCAAGCTTATTCCACATACATACAAGTGGGTTAATTGTTTGCTTGTAAATAATTTGTCGACCATTGTTCCCAATCCACTTTTTGAAAACGAAAACAAAGAACAGTACCTGAATTTTAATGTTGCTGTGAACGAAAATGATGTGGTACTGAGCGATGATCTTAAAAATATAGATGCCAAAAATATTTTTGCATTGCCTTTATCCTTAAAAACCAAGCTGGATAATTTATATGGAAAGGTAAATTACCACCACTTTTCGAGCACACTGTTGGACAATTTACTTTTTGAGAACAAAAATCAAAACGGGAAAAAAGTATATGTGCATGTTCAGGCAACGCATTTTGAAATTATTTATATTGAAGGTAAAAAGTTAATTTTTTACAATACGTTTAATCATCATTCGGCAGAAGATTTTATTTACTACCTCCTTTTCTCCTGCGAACAATTACAGTTGAATCCCGAGAATATTGAAATTATTTTATTGGGGGAAATAGAAAAAAATTCGGCATTGTATGCCATCGCGCAAAAATACATACGCAATATCCGATGGGGAGAACGCAAAAGCAATGTTGATTACAGTTATCAATTACAAACCCTTCCGAAGCATTATTACTATACGCTTTTCAGCGATTATATAGCTTAGCGAAACATTGTAAACTACTACTTCACAAACAGCCCAATCAATACAAACACAGCAAAAACAACACTTGCAATACCATTGGTGGTAAAAAAGGCAATATTTACTTTACTAAGATCGTTTGGTTTAACAAGCGTATGCTGATAAATAAGTAATCCTGCAAATACTGTTGCTCCTGCCCAATACCAAGCATTAAAATGAGCGTAATATCCGGCATAAATAATGAATGATGCGCTAATAAAATGAAATACGTTGGACAACATCAATGCCCCTTTTTTTCCTAACCAAACAGGAATGGATTTTAAACGTTTAGATCTGTCAAATTCCTCATCCTGCAAAGCATATATAATATCAAAACCGCTTACCCAAAATAATACGGCGAAAGAAAAGAACAAAGGCAACCAATCAAATTTTCCGGCAACGGCAAGATAAGCCCCAATGGGCGCCAAAGACAAACCTACACCCAAAACTACATGGCACAATGCTGTAAAACGTTTGGTAATACTATAACCCAACACTACCAGCAATGCAACAGGTGATAATATAAAACATAACGGATTAATAAAGTATGTTGTGGCAACAAACAGAACAGAATTTATAATTACAAAAACCAAAGCAGAACCTGGCTTTACAACTCCGGCAGGGATTTCACGGATAGCTGTACGTTGGTTCTGTTTATCAATATTACGATCGATATAACGATTGAAAGCCATTGCGGCACTTCGGGCAAACACCATACATAAAATTACCAATACAAATAATTGAAGATCGAAGGACGCATGAGTAAAATGAATTGCCAAAAAATAGCCAATAAGCGCAAAGGGTAAAGCAAATATGGTATGACTAAATTTTACGAGTGATAAATAATTACTGATGGTAGTATTTGTTGAAGATGCCATTGTTTATTATTTCAATGTTTAAAGTGATTTTTGATGATAATAGCCAAAATAAGCAATACCGGGATGGAGCTTAAAAACATACTGATTATTCCTGATGTAATCATGCTTTTATTTACTTCGTCCCGGGTATCAAAATAGATGTATGCACTGGATGCTATCATTCCCAAAAACCCGACAGGAAGTGCCAGCATTATTCCGCCAGGGAACAAACAAAATAAAGCTGCAAGAGCACCCAATAATAAGGACACAATGCCTAGTACTTTAAGTTTTTTTTCCATTTTACAAAATTATTAATTTTTCAGTAGTTATGGTAATACCGTTCATCTGTAAATGGCAAAAATAGGTTCCGGGAATTAATGAATTGTTGAACTGAATACTTGAACTATTAACAGTTATTATTTTTACAAGCTCACCCAAGGCATTGTATATTTTAATTTGCACTTTATCAAAATTTTGAATTGTTGTAAGATCCATATTTATAACACTTCCCGAATAAGATGGGTTTGGAAAAATCAATAATTTATGTTGCAAAGCAATTACATTTTTGGGAACTGCACTTACGCAATGTGTTAATGTTGCCAAGGCATCCGCCTTGCCATATCCCCAATAATTGTTTGGTAAACTATTTCCTGTATACACATCTTGCTTTGCACATGCCGTAATTGCTTGTTTTACCTGAATTGCTGTTGCTGTTGGATATTTCTGTAGATACAATGCAGCAATACCAGCTACACTGGGAGAGGAATGTGATGTACCACCACTACGAACGTGGTATCCGCCAAATGCCATTGATGATGTATTGCCAGTACTGATTAGTCCGGCTTTCCACACGGATTCCACTGCGGCAATGGTTACATCACCGGGCGAAGCAATATCAGGCTTCAAGCGTCCATCACGTGTTGGACCAATACCCGATGAACTAACCCGTTTACCGGGAATATAAGAGGTATTCAAATAAGTAGAACCATCGTATTGTTTATAGCTTTGTCGGTTAGTATAATTTGCCACTGTAATAACATTATCAAGGCATTGAAAACCCGATTCTATTGTTTTGTTCAGGTCGGGTAATTTATAATAAACACTATCTTTCATGGTAGCTAAGGATGGCAGCGGGAAGCCCACCAGATCAAAACTCCACACATCAAATTTACCGGAACCTGTTGTTATCAATCGCCAGTTATATGTTGTGGAATCGGGTGTAATATAAAACTCCATTGAATAAACACCAGCACTTATATCGCCATATCTTTCAATAATTCCTAAGCGTTTCCCATTGTTATAAAGCACAACAGTATCCAGCACTCCAACATGATTGGCAATTGTAGCAAATGCCGTTTTACCTTTGAACGAGTGAACAGGGCTCATTTCATCTGCACCAATTGCAAAGTTTATATTTTTAAAATCATTGGTATCTGCAAACATTTGAATATACACCGATCCTTTACCTGCATTGTATTTGAACATGGTAAAATTAGTATCGGAAGTTACCGTATATCCCAAATGAAATTCGCTGTTACCGCTATTACCTGCTGCTGCAACAAAAGCTCGTCCGACTTGTCCGTTTATTAAATTATTGATAAGTTGTGCTTGTAAATCTTGTCCGTCGTGCGATCCGGTTGAATTTCCCAAGCTGGCATTTATAACACATGGTTTGCCCATTGCCGTTGCCTTTGAATAAATATAATAAGCAGCATCGGCAACCGGATACGAAGGCTTGAATGGAGCAGAACCACTAAAATCAACGGCTACAACTATTATATCGGCATTTGGCGCAACTCCTTTATATTTACCTGTTGCACGCCCGTTACCAACAGCAATACCTGCCACGTGAGTACCGTGCCCATGCTGATCCGCATCCGTATGTCCAATGGCTAATCCACTATCAATTTGTAAATTGTTCCATTCTTGTCCGTAATTAATTGGAGTAGAAGGACTATTAATAGCAGGCTTTGTTTGATCCCATAAATAGTTGATTCTTGTTTTTCCCAAGCTGTCTTTAAAGTCGGAATGTGTAATATCTATTCCCGAATCAATAATTCCAACAACCACACCCGTACCGTTATATCCTTGGGTTAATGGCGCCTGACCATTATGTACAGCAATAATATTATTGTTTAACAACATACTATCATTAAGCAAATGCAATTGAGGAGGAAAGGCTTCGATACGCTGAATAGCTTTGTTTGAAAGTATTGTAGCCATTTGAGAAATTGAAATACGCACAGCAGCAATATCTCCCGACGAATATTTGAATTCACCACCCACTGAAGTAACAAGGCTTTTAATACTTTTTACATCCCCTTTTATCAAGGCATCAATAGTACCAAAACTACTTTTTTTAGTGTCGTGAAGTTTAGAAGCCAATGCAAAATTGATTTTACTTTGAGCAAATACAGCATTAAAAAAAACTGCAACTAACAGAACGGAGAAAAATATTTTTTTCATGGTTTTTTATTCAAACAATGCAACATATCCTTTGTACCGAACACCTGAATTTACAAGTACATAAAAATAGGTTCCTGTACTTACTTTTAAACCTGCTGTTGTTCGTCCATCCCACTTAACATTTGGATTGGTTGATGAAAACACAAGAACACCCCAACGATCAAAAACACTTAAATTGAAATCGCTTGCAGGAGTTCCTGTATAATTCACCTTAAATTCATCATTTAAGCCATCGTTGTTAGGAGTAAATATATTTGCAATATTTTCGTCCATGTGCGACATAATAATTGTTGGACAACTATCAGCAGATACAACCTGAGTTAATACTAAGGCAGACTTACTAGCAACCCCATTGCAATTATTGGCATCCGTATAAGTATAGGTTATTGTTTTTACACCCACTCCTGCAACAACAGGATCAAATATCCCTGCAATTGCGTTTGTAATTCCTGTTCCACTGTACGTACCTCCAGCAGGTGCACCGGTTAAGGTTTGAGGAGCTGCATCAAAACAATAATTGGCAGCCAATCCACTCAATGTAACCACAGGCAAAGGAACAACACTAATAGTTACTGTAGCAGTATTGATACAATTATTTACATCGGTACCGGTAACGGTATATGAAGTATTAAGGGTTGGAGCTGCGAATGCAACTCCATTATTTGCGCCACCAGTCCAAGCATAAGATTTACCACCACTAGCAAAAAGAGTTAGCATTGTACCTGCACACAGTGTTGATGCACTTGCGGAAGCGG